>DUOL01000106.1 GCA_012838875.1 Bacteroidales bacterium
ATACAAATGGCTCTTTTTTAGAGGTAGGTAGGTTTTAAAAAAAACAAAATTGAAAAATTATTCTCATTGATTTTCAATGACTTAGTAAATATCATAGATTATTTTTCATTTTAGTCGGTTAATAGTGAATTTTATTGTATATTTACAACCTAATTATAAATTAATAACATTAAAAAAAATTGTATGAAAACAACACGATTATTTTCGCTGGTTTTATTATTCAATTTGTTGATTTTATCAACTATTTTTGCCCAAAATGTAGGAATTGGAACCACGACACCAAGTTCACGATTAGAAATTATCGGTATCGGTTCAGGGATTAATACCTCGCCCTTTACAATAAAAGATAACACGAATACGACTATTTTTACTGTAAAGGATAATGGCTACGTTGGCATCAATGTTCCCACTCCGAGTACGGCATTAGACATTAAAGGAGGTTTTAAAATAACCGAAACGGGAGCCGGTAACGGCTATGTAGGATTTTTTGCACCCATTGGAGCAGGTTCTGCTTTTTATACTTTGCCGGCTAATGACGGACAAAACGGTCAAGTGCTAACAACAAACGGATATGGGAGTCTCTCTTGGACTACTCCTAGTAGTGGCGGCGGCGGAACAACGATAGACTGCTCCTCCTCTAATACGGACTATACCATACGCGGAAAGGGAAGCGGCGCTTGGGAATGTACTAACGCACTGAGAGTTAGCTCATCGGGCTATGTTGCTATCAATACCTCAACGACATCCTCTTATAGACTCCGTGTTAACGGTAATGTCGGAATTGGAAGTTCACCTCCTAGCTCCTCTTACGAATTGAGTGTAGGCGGAGACGGCTATCTAAACGGTGGTCTGCGTTTAGGAAAAGGGCTCGGAGTCGGAACGAGCGACCCATCATCGGGACTTTATGTGGGAAGTTCCAGTAATTTCTACGTTCCAACCAGCATGTCAACCGGAACCTATACCGCTCTATACATAAACAGCGGACGCGTTTACAAAGCATCATCAAGTATAAGATTTAAAGAAAATGTTAAAGATCTTGCTTTTGATAAAGAAAAGTTTTTACAAATTAGACCTGTATTCTTCAACTATAAAAAAGAATTCGGAGATCCTGAAATACAAGAAGTTGGTGTAATTGCCGAAGAAGTGGAAAAACTTATTCCCGACTTAGTGGTATATGAAAACAAAGTAACAACTGACGAAAAAGGCGACCCTATTTACGAAAAAACAAATATTCCCGAAAGTGTTCGTTATGACCGTATCCCTGTTTACTTAATCTCTATTGCCGCTCAACAAGAAGAGACTATTAAGCAACTAAATGACAAAGTAGACGAATTACAGAAAAAAATTGAATATTTAGAATCTATGATTTTAAAAGCAAGTGCAAGTAAGTAAATAAATAATAAGAGATGAATTAAAAATTAATTTTATTATTTTTTATAACTATGAAAATTATAAAATATACAATTAATATATTGCTGTTTTTGTCTATTAGTTTTGTCGGAAAAACTCAGTCTCCTCTTTTTTATAATCAGGGAGAAATCTATGTAGCTTCGGGTGAAAATGTAATTATCCAAGGCGATTTTCAGAACGCAACAAACGGACAAATAACCAATTACGGAACTTTACATGTTAGCGGAGATTGGGAAAACAATAACTCTAATAATCAGGTTTTTACAGTTAATGATGGCACCGTCAAATTGATAGGGACAAATCAAGCTATCGGAGGTAGCAATACTACACGTTTTTACAATTTAAGTCTGGAAGGAATAGGAATTAAAAGATTAAACATCCATACACTTATTACCGGTATTTTACACCTCAACGATAGGGAATTGGCAACACAAAATAATTTTTTAACGATTCAAGGGGCAGACATCAATGCGATAACAAGAACAAGCGGTTTTATTAGTACGGAAGCCAATGGGCTCTTAATACGAAATACGAATGGCAGTGCTAATTGGTTGTTTCCTATGGGTAGTGCTCTACATTCCCTCGGTTATCGTCCGCTGATTATAGAAACTGTGGGAAGTGCCGCCGGCACTTTTGAAGTATCTCTTCAAAACCAAAATCCTACTTCCGCCGGTTATGACATCGAAGAACACGAACTCCCCATCTGTTTAGTTAATCATAAATATTTTTTCACGGCAAAACGAAGTCAGGGAAGCGGGGCTACAAATCTTAAATATTATTACAATTCACAAAATGACGGAAATTTCACGCTCCCAACCCAATGGACAGCTAATCAATGGAAAGTTATTGAAAATCACAACCATACTGTAAATCCCTCACCGGATTTAAGTTTTTTCACACTTCCCAATTATGCGTTAGCTTCTCCTTCCATTCTAACTTTTGCCGACTCTGCTCCGGCAAATGGAACTCCCATTATTTATGAAATAAACAACGTTTTATACGCCGGACAAGGAAATACTTTTCAGTGGTACTATAATGGTAATCCTATTCCCAATGCTACGCAAATTTCATACACTCCTACGGCGGAAGGTAACTATTCGGTATATGTCAGCACTTCCGGAGCTTGTGCTTTTATGTCTGCCAATTACTATTTTACATTTACTGGGACAGGCATAGGAAATATTGACAATCAATCTTTCATTTCTATCTATCCTAATCCATTTATTAATTCTATAACCATTGATATCGGCGCGACAAGCATTTCGGAAAAATTAAAATGTCAACTATTTAATAGCACGGGAAAATTAGTGAAAGAAGAGATGATTGAATTTAATAGTGGTAGTCAACAAACTATTTCGGTCGAAAATTTTAGTTCCGGATTATATTTCATTAAAATCTTCAATAATCAATTATTAGTCACTAAAAAATTGATAAAATTGTAGTTTTTATAATGAAAAAAATCAGGAATCTATATAAAAATTGATTTGTGGAGCGTACGGGAGTCGAACCCGTGACCTTTAGACTGCCAGTCTAACGCTCTAGCCAACTGAGCTAACGCCCCAAAAATCCCCAAGTAGTTTTGAGACGGCAAAAATACGATTTTTTTTCAAATAAAGAATATTATTCATTTCCTTTGTAATTTTGCAATGGAATAAATAATTAATTATACACGAAAATAACAATAAAGGAGTGCCTAAAGTAAAGAAGCAAGAACTTTCTTTCTATATTAAAAAATTTTATGAATATATTTTATTAGAAAAAAATTTCTCTAATAAAACGGTGGAGGCTTATATACACGACATTAAAGAATTAGAAGATTTTTTAAAAGATAAAAATGTTGAAACTGCAACTTCCGAAGACATTCAACTGTTTTTAATTTTTCTTTCTAAGAAAGATATTTCGGTACGTTCGCAAGCTCGTATACTTTCCGGGATTAAATCATTTTATCGCTATCTGCTTTACGAAGGTGTGGTTTCTGACGACCCTACCCGCTTGATAGATGCCCCTAAAATCGGTCGACATTTGCCCGAAGTCCTTTCCATTCCCGAAATCGACGCTATTTTTCAAGCTATCGACCTAAGCGAACCTGAAGGACATAGAAATAAAGCAATCCTCGAAGTATTATACGGGTGCGGGTTACGCGTGAGCGAACTCGTCAATTTACAATTATCCCAACTTCGATTTCATGAAGATGAACAATATTTACGTGTTGTCGGAAAAGGAGATAAAGAACGATTAGTCCCTATTAGTAAAGCCGCTCAAAAAGCAATAGAACTCTATTTAGAGACTCGAAATTCTTTACCAATTAAAAAAGGAGCTGAAAATATTGTATTTCTCAATAGACGCGGCAATAAATTAAGTCGCGAAATGATTTTTATTATTGTTAAGAAATTAACTCAACTTGCAGGAATTAAAAAAAATGTTAGTCCTCACACATTTCGCCACTCCTTCGCAACGCACCTCGTTGAGGCCGGAGCAGACTTACGCGCCGTGCAAGAAATGTTAGGACACGAAAGTATAACTACAACCGAAATTTACACCCATCTTGATAGAGAATACCTCAGAAGTACTTTTGTTCGGTTTCACCCTCGTTTCAAATAAATAATAAAGCTCTTATTTACGACTATTTCACATTTCATAAATAAAAAAATTGTAATTTTGCCTCGTTAATTTCTTAGCGTATTTTGTAACACTTTAAATACTATTCTATTCAATATAATTATGTCTCTATTATCAACTTTTCTAACGTTATCTTCCGAGAATGTTTTTGAAATAATTATGCTGCTTTGCTTTGCATTTAGTTGGCCTATTTCTATCGCAAAAACTCTCCGCACAAAAATTGTTATCGGAAAAAGTCCCTTATTTATGCTTGTTATCATTATTGGCTACGCCGCAGGAATTACGCATAAAGTTTTAAATAATTTCAACTGGGTTACCTATCTTTACCTATTCAATCTTCTTATCGTATCACTCGATTTGTTTCTCTATTTTTACTATATCAAAAAAAATATCATCAGACAGTAAATATGGTTGGTTTTAATTAATTTATTTTGGAAATTATCATTGTTATATTATTAATTCTTCTTAATGGGTTTTTCTCATTAAGTGAAATTGCACTTATCTCCTCCAAAAAGATAAGATTAGAGCATTTAAGGGATAAAGATAAGCGTGGAGCCAAGATTGCTCTTAATTTACTTTCCAATTCTGAAAATTTCCTCTCCTCAATACAAATTGGCATAACCTTAATTGGCATTATTACAGGTTATTACGGAGGTATCAACTTCGCTAAATATTTCACGCCGCTTTTTTCGCTCATGCCCTGTAGCAGCTGCACCGCAGAAACTCTTTCCGTTATTACAAGTATTATTATAATCACTTTTTTCTCAATTCTTCTCGGCGAATTGGTTCCAAAAACGGTAGCTCTATCTAAACCCGAAAAAGCCGCCGTCGTTGTCGCACCTATTATCTATTTTGTAAGTGTTATTTTCTTCCCTATTGTGAAACTACTCGAAATATCTACGAATCTTACCAATAAAATGTTAGGGATAAAACCTCCTCAAAACCAAGTAACAGAAGAGGAACTTCGCCATATTATTAAAGTTGCCTCACGCGAAGGAGTTATCGAAGAAGAGCAAAATGTTATTCACGAGAAATTGTTCTACTTTTCCGATAAACGCGCCAAACATATTATGACTCACCGCTCGGAGATTGAGTGGATTGATAAAAATCTTCCTGCTGATGAATTTGCAGAACAACTTTTAAACTTTAAGAATAGTAAAATTCTTGTTTGCGATAGAGAATTAGATAAATATATCGGAGTACTCAAAATAAAAGAGTTTCTTATTAAAAAAATTACGGAAACCGAATTTAATATCGAAGATTTACTTGATGAACCCGTTGTCTGTCCGGAAAATGCAGAAGCTCAAGACGTTCTAAATGAGTTTAGAAAACGTCAAATCTATTTTTGTGTAGTTATTGACGAGTTTGGAATGGTTGTCGGACTTATCACTTTACACGATATTTTGGAAAATATTATCGGCGAATTACCCGAAGAAGAAGAGGTGGTAGAACCTGACATTACACCTCAAGAAGATGACTCCTTTTTAGTCAATGGAGATGCCCCAATTGAGGTACTACTCGACATTATGGAAAATTTTGAAATCGATTTTGAAGAGATTGATTATGCTACGGTAGCCGGATTTGTTTTAGAAAATATTGAAAAATTGCCTGAAATCGGAGATGCATTCGATTTTAATAATTATCATATAGAGATTATTAATGTAGAACATAATCGAATTGATAAAGTTTTAATTTCACAAAAAAAGGAAGAGTAAGTGGAGGATAATAACAAGTTTTTAATTGTTGGCTTAGGAAATAGTGAAAATAAATACGCCGGAACAAGGCATAATATCGGCTTTGAAGTTGTTGTGAAGTTTGCTCAAACTCATAAATTATCCTTTTCAATTGATAGGCATGCTTACGTAGCAAAAGGAAAACTCAAAGGCAAACAGGTTGTTTTAATTCTTCCGACAACTTATATGAATTTAAGCGGAAAAGCCGTGCGCTACTGGCTGGAACGTGAAAAAATTGACGCTAAAAACATGTTAGTAATCTCTGATGATATCGACCTGCCATTAGGAGAGATTAAAATTAAACCCAAAGGGGGCGGCGGCTCTCACAATGGACTTAATAACATTATAGAACTACTTGAACATCAAAACTTTCCTCGTCTCCGTTTTGGCATTGGTAAAGATTTTCCAAGAGGATTTCAATCTGAATACGTATTGGGACGTTTTTCATCTAACGAACAAAAAATTATAGAACCTATTATTGAAAAATGTGCAACTATTATCGCTTCATTTGTTACTATCGGACTACAAAAAACTATGAATCAGTTTAATACAGCAACCACCGAGACACAAGACTCCGACAAAAATGAATAAATATCTTCTTATAAAAATTTCATTTATCACATTAATACTTTTTTTCTTAAATAGTTGTATAAAAAAAGAAGAAGCGTATACGCCGAAGCCTAAAGGCTACTTCAGGATTGAGTTGCCGCCTCACGCCTACCAAACATTAGATACTACCTTACCATTCACTTTTCAATATTCACAATATGCCACTTATCATTTTTCTCAAAAAGAGAATGGAGATTACTGGCTTTATTTGAATTACCCTAAGCTGAATGCCGAAATTAATTTCACATACTCGAAATTGTCGGGAGACTTACGCCAGCGCATAATAGAAGAGGATAAAATACTCTCTTTTCACTATCAAGTTGCTGATAATATTGAATATTCGATTATTTCCGACCCTACCTATCAGATTTATGGTCAATTATATGATATAGAGGGCATTAGCGTAGCGACACCGTTAAGTTTTTGGCTTTCCGATAGTGTTTCACACTTTTTACGTGGCACTTTATATTTCAATAATCCACCCAATAACGACTCGCTTCAGCCTGTCATACAATATATTAGAGAAGATATGCTAAAGTTGATTAGCAGTTTTAAATGGGAATAAAGAGAAGAACGACTATTTTACAATATTCTCAAGCATTGGCACAAAGACAAAAAGCCCGAACGACTCTTGTTTAAAATCGTCATCTGCCATCTTTGTAATCCTCATCATAATTTGTTCTCCGACACCGACCGGGACAACCATCATTCCTCCGATTTTCAATTGTTCGAGAAGTTTTGTCGGTATTTCAGGTGCTCCGCATGTAACGATAATTTTATCATACGGAGCATATTGTTGAAATCCCTTAAAGCCGTCTCCGAGATAAGTAATAACTCGGGGGGCAATCTTATTTAATATCGATTTAGAATGTTTATATAAAGAAGCGTAACGTTCGACAGTAAAAACCTTCGCTCCCATTGCATCAAGAATAGCCGCTTGGTAGCCCGACCCTGTTCCGATTTCTAAAATTTTATCATCTTTTTTTACGGAAAGTAATTGCGATTGGAAAGCTACCGTATAGGGTTGCGATATTGTTTGGTCGCAGTAAATCGGCAGAGGAATATCTTCGTAAGCTTTATGCCAAAGGAATGACTCCAAAAATTGATGTCTCTCAACCGACAGCATAGCATTTAAAACTAACTCATCAGTAATTCCTTTTTTCTTTAAGTTCTCCACTAATGCTTTACGTGCTCCTTTTAACAAATATTCGTCTTGCATTATAAAACCTTTCTAATCAACACTATTTATAATTAAAAACTATAGCCGATACCCACGCCTAACACTTCCATAAATTGAACGCGAGGTCCTTTTTTACCATCTTTCAACTCTATCATTATTTCATCATAGTACTTCAACGAAGTGCTTAAAGATACATTTAATACTTTTAAGAAACGATATGAAATAAGAAAATCCCAGTCCACATTAATGTTTCCAAACTTTTTAGTGTAAGGAGTAAAAAGTACTATCGTTGACATAATTTTCAAATTTTCAATATCTTGATAAAGTACTGCTCCTTTAAATGTCATCCCTACTTCTGCTTTATAATTTTTATAAATATCGGGTTGCTTTATCAATTGCATCCCATATTTCGGTCTTAACACAGAATCCATAACCGTAGTTAATCGACCTGCAATAGGCGAATAATAAACAGAGAAAATCTTATTCGGCTTCCAGTCAATACCAAGAGACAAGTCGGTGTAAGAAGGTGATGCCCAATTAGAGGTATAAAGCGGTTTATCTAAATCTTCTTTATAGTCATACCCAGCAATATATTGAGATTTAAACCCGCCGAGCAGGGTTAAGAACCATTTAGGTTTAAACTCCCACCCTAATTTTGTAGCAAAGTTAATTTTATCATTTGATTTTCTCCACGGGAATTTAGTATCTGAAGCGTACATAAATCCCAGGTCGGTATCAAGATTTGAATCCCAAGAAATTTTATTTTTCTTATATCTCAAAAAAAGATTTGCAAAGATAACTCCTGTAAAGTTGTTATTTCCTCCTGCCGCCCAATTCCACAGTTGTGTTTGCGATAAATTAGTACCTACAACGCCACTAAACATCCAAGTCAAAGAGTCCGGCACTGTTTTCGTAGGTTTAACATCCAATTTACTGGCTTCGGCGGCGGCGGCAGCAGCCTCAGCCGCTGAAATCTCATCTTCTTGCGCAAAAAGTGCAATTGAAAAAAAGGTGATAGTCAATAATAGAAAAAACTTTTTCATACTAATTAAATTAAAATTATACACTAAAAATTATTTTATTCATTTTGTTGTTGTTTCAAAAGATCTCTAATTTCAGAAAGAATTATCTCTTCTTTCGTAGGTGCGGGCGGCGTGGCCGGTGCTTCCGGAGTAGCTTCTTCCTCCTTCTTATTACCTATCTTTTTAAGTCTATTGAGAAGTCTGATAACAATAAAAATGGAAAATGCGATAATCATAAAATCGAATAACGCCTGTATAAAAGCTCCATAATTAAGTGTTACCGCTTCTACCCCTTCTTTAACACGATACGGATTTAAAACAATCTTTAAGTCCGTAAAATTCACCCCTCCAACCAATTGCCCAATAGGAGGCATAATAACATCCGATACTAAAGAGGAGACAACCTTACCAAAAGCTGACCCAATGATAATACCCACTGCCATGTCAATCATATTTCCTTGCACGGCAAAATCTCTAAATTCTTTTACAATTTTTTTCATTTTTTTACTTTTTTTATTTTTAAAAACTAATAACAAACTAATCATCTATTTAACTTATGGTAGGTTTTCCACCATCTTTCAGGTATTTTATCCTGTTTAGCAATTTCATAATCCTTTTGTGAACAAGGAAGGTAGTAGTTTTGTTTTATATCACTTTTTAAATTTATGATAGGCACAACCATCCACCAACGGCTTGTTTTTTTACTGCAATAAAAAACAAGTTCATCAACACTACCGGAAACAGCCACACTATATTTTATATAGTTATTTTTATTTTTAAATGAGCAATCATCTTGCCGATACAAATATCCTTCAATAAAATACCACAAAATATGACTAATTAATTGAGATGTTTGGTTCCCATAGTCAAGGGTCGGGTCATATTCATAAATACCGAAAGAGGTTAGCTTATCGCTCAACCCGGCATAGCGAACGACTTGACAAATCTCTTCGCCGTAAAAGCCGTTGGCGGAATTATGCGGACAGCCGCAGGCGTCCGGTCGCCTCACTACGGCAATATCCAAAGAGACCATCTCGGCATTTCTAACTATCGGCTCAACCTCGGTCAAATCTTGTCGCATCATACCTACCCGATAGGTATCTAAAAAAAGTTTTTCCATCAATTCAATCTCTTCTCGACTATTCAAATAGGTTTGATAGCCAATATTGGAATAGTTAAGTAAGTAGTTTGCACCATTAAGAATAATTTTATTTAGGTAAGCATTGGAGCTTATTGGTAGCTTTTCATTTCCAATATCAAACCGCGGGTCAATGGCAACGATATTGACAACTTGTTCTATTTTTCTATAAGCCAGATAGTTAGCATAAGCCAAGTCGTTACTCCCGCCCAATATGATAGGAATTATTTTATTTTCGAGTAAATACGCTAAGATATCGGAAAGAATCTCATACGTACTATCTACCGTTACTCCCGGAATTAAATTTCCTAAATCGATTATTCGTACCGGAAGATTCCACGAATAGAGTTGATAAAACTGCCGACGTATTTCATCAGGAGCTAACGCTGATGAACTATTTTTATAACTATTTCTTGCTTCGGGAACGCCGAGCAGGGCAATGTCAAATTGCGACAAATCGGGCTCGCTATCCTCTTCTAAAAAAAATAGTTTATTAAAAATAAGTGAAGTAGCATAAGGAAGATTTTTAACACTTATTTGTTCCGTATCATAAGGGATAAAATGAGTAGAAAGCACCATTTTTTTAATTTAATGTGCAAAGATATACTAATTTCTTTTTCAGACAATTAACTATCAAATAAAAAATAAAGCCGTAATGTTAATAACTTTCGGTTGCAAAAATGAAAAAAAATCATATTTTTGAAAAATGATATTTTTAAAAAAATTGAAGGATTAATACATGGAAAAAGAGAGAGTTAGTGAAGTAAAGCGAGAAAATAAAATCTCCTATAATACTATTGAAAACACCTTTGGGTTAACGGGAAAACTTACACCCCAAGCTGTAGATTTTGAAGAAGCTATTCTGGGAGCTTTAATGATAGATAAGGACGCGATTGCCTTTATTGATTTTATCACCGATAAAATGTTTTATAAGGAGCAACATCAACTTATTTTTCGTGTCATCACCGACCTTTTTCAAAACTCACATCCAATTGACCTACTGACAGTTACTGAAAGTCTTAGAAAAAATAAGCAGTTGGATTTTATTGGTGGTCCTTCTTATTTAGCGTCTCTCACGCATCGTGTTGCTTCGTCAGCAAATATTGAGTATCATGCACGGGTTGTAATGGAAAAATTCGTTCTCCGCGAACTGATTGCAATCTCAACCGCCACCATTAAAGATGCTTATGACGACTCGAAAGATGTTTTAAAACTATTGGATAAAGCAGAGACCGACCTTTTTGGTATTATTCAAAATAATTTCAAACGAGAGAGCAAGCAGTTAGATGATATTGTAAAAAAGGCGCTTGATGAGTTAATGGAATTACGAAATCAAGATGGAAATTATCAGGGTGTGCCGTCAGGTATAAAAGCCATAGACGAGAAGATTGGAGGTTGGCAAAAATCGGATTTAATTATCGTTGCCGCAAGACCGGGAATGGGAAAAACCTCTTTCATGCTTTCCGTAGCACGCAATGCCGCCATTGATTTTAAAAAACCCATTGCGCTTTTTTCTCTTGAAATGTCTGCTACCCAATTAGTTCACCGTCTTTTCTCGATGGAATCGGGAATAACTTCCGAACGTATTTCAAAAGGCAACTTAGACGAAAACGAGTGGATACGATTAATGGATAAAATACAAGTTCTCAATGCCGCTCCACTTTTCATTGACGATACGCCGGCTTTAAGCGTCTTCGACTTGCGAGCCAAATGCCGCCGACTCAAACATCAACATGATATTCAAATGGTATTGGTTGACTACCTTCAATTGATGCATGCCGGAGGAGATGATAATAAAGGAAAAGGAAACCGAGAGCAAGAAATCAGCTTTATATCACGCTCTTTGAAAGCCTTAGCCCGCGAGTTAAATGTACCCGTGATAGCACTTTCGCAGTTATCTCGTGAAGTTGAAAAACGCCCCGGCTCTAAACGACCTCAACTCTCCGACTTGCGTGAATCCGGCTCCATCGAACAAGATGCCGACATGGTGATATTTATCTATAGACCAGAATATTACGATATTGCGAGTTTTGAAAAGGACGATGCTCCTTCTGAGGGTTTGGCAGAAATAATGATAGAAAAAAACAGACACGGCTCAAATGCAAGGATAAGAGTTCGATTTGTTAAGCAATACACGAAATTTACCGATATGGACGAGAATTACAACTTCAATTCTCCTCTTATTCCTATCAACGAACATTTCGAGTCCGCAACCTTCGAGTCAAGTATGAACGAAGACGTTGCTTACGATAGTTTTGACAATAATGACAACGATTATCCTTTTTAATTAAACATTTTTAGTTTTTTTTATTAGGGCGTGCCCCCTCGCTTCGCTCGGGGTCGGTCTCCGCCTCCAAGTCCGCAGGAAGGAGCTATGAATAGCATAGTCGAAAAAGGAGCTTCTAAAGGCGCTCTTTTTCTCCTTGCTCTTC
>DUOL01000107.1 GCA_012838875.1 Bacteroidales bacterium
AAATTAAGGGTATAGCAACCACTTCACCGCCTGTTCGATTAAAAGAGGTGCAGCAGCAGCTTTCGCATCAAACTATTTTTGCAACTTTCTATTTAGTTCCCATCGAAAATATTGAAGTTGTAGCTAACGAAGGGAAGATAACAACCGTAGAGGAGTTAACTAATTTTCCGGTTCCAAAAATGATAGCGGAAATTATTACGGTTTATGATTAGAAGAATTTTATTTACTTGATTTATTGAGATATATAAAAAATAAAAGATGTTATAATAGAAAATGATATACGAATGTTGTATCTTTGTTGAGCAAATTTTCTATTAAAGAAATATAAAGTGAAGACGATACATAAAATAATAAATGGAGACAGCCGACAGATGAATCTTGTCCCTGACATGTCGGTTCATTTAATTATTACCTCACCACCTTATTGGCAATTAAAGGACTATGGAACAGAAAATCAAATAGGTTATCACGAAGATTATGAAACCTACATCAACAACCTTAATCTTGTTTGGAAGGAATGTTATCGGGTTCTTGATAACGGTTGCAGGCTATGTGTAAATATTGGAGACCAATTTGCAAGGGCTGTTTATTACGGACGTTACAAAGTAATTCCTATTCGAACTGAAATAATTAAATTCTGTGAAAGTATTGGTTTTGATTATATGGGAGCTATTATTTGGCAAAAGCAGACCACTACTAATACAACGGGGGGAGCATCTCTAATGGGAAGTTTTCCTACGCCAAGAAATGGGATTCTTTCCATTGACTACGAGTTTATTTTAATTTTCAAGAAGTTAGGAGTTTCCAAATCTAAGGTCAGCAAGGAAATAAAAGAGCAGTCTAAAATGACCACCGAAGAGTGGAAAGAATACTTCTCAGGTCATTGGAATTTTGGTGGTGTCAGACAAGATGGGCATATTGCGATGTTTCCGGAAGAGCTGCCTAAGAGACTAATAAAAATGTTCGCCTTTAAAGGTGAAACCGTTTTAGACCCATTCATTGGTAGTGGAACAACTTCATTGGCTGCAAAAAATTTGGAGCGTAATTCAATAGGATATGAAATAAATCCGGAATTTATTGAGATAATAAAGAAAAAACTAAATATTAACCAGTCTGATATTGCAGGAACAACTTATGAGTTTTTAAAAGATGATATCAACATTGACATCGAAAAAGAGTTTGACAACCTTCCATATCGTTTCGTTGACTTCCAAAATCTTGACAAGAAAGTTGACCCAAAGAAACTGCAATTTGGTTCAAAAATCGATAAGAATAGTGGCGAACGAGAAGAATACTATACGGTTAAAGAAGTTATAAGTCCGGAATTAATAAAACTTAATAATGATATTATTGTCAGACTTATTGGTGTTAAAGAAAAGAAAAGCACCAACGGTTCTGCTAAACAGTTTTTATCTGATAAAACAAAAGGGCAAAAGGTTTTTATGAAGTTTGACAATCAGAAATATGATGAGCAAAATAATTTAATGTGTTATTTGTATTTAAAAAACAAAACCTTTTTAAATGCTCACCTCATTAAAGAGGGCTTAGTAGAACCTGACACAGAATTAGACTTTAAATACAAAAATAAATTTTTAAATATTGCAAACCAATGAATTAGCTAAACGGACCAAATGGCAAAAGAATGGATTTTAAATAGTGCAATGAATCGCTTTCAACTGAACTTCAAAAAAAATGTTGGAGCAACATCGGAAAGCATCAGAAAATGTGCCCCAAAAACATTGGATGAATGGAGAGAATACTATTTTTCAAATGTTCGTCCAAAAGAACACATAATTGACCTTGGTAAAAAACTCTACATTAAGATAACAGAAGTTATTTCAGCAGAAGTTGAAGATATTACAGAACAAGACTGCATTGATTACATGCTTCAGCTTGTAATCAATAGAACCTTTGATGGATATCGGACTGAAATAAAAACAATATATGGTCAACTTCAACAAGAACTACCTAACTATAAAATTGAACCAGCACCTGATAAATGGGACAGACTTTTCAATGTTGACTTCTTTATCAAAATTAAAGAAAAATATATCGGATTACAAATAAAGCCTGTTAACCAAGGGATTCAATTACCTCAAATATTCAAAGAGAAAAATTTACAGGGAAATACACACAAAGAATTTGAAAGTAAATTCGGTGGAAAGGTATTTTACATTTTTTCGTCTAAAGAAAATGGAAGAAAAGTTATAATGAATCCTGAAGTTATAGAAGAGATTCGTGCTGAAATAAATCGACTCGAACAATAACACTCAAGAATGGGTGTATGGCAATAGCGAATGAAATGGTAAATTGGAGAATTGTTCCGACTTTATGATAGGGTAAAGTATTGTCAAAGTCGGGAGTTATCCGCTCTCATTCCCTTACCTATATTGCTTTATACGAGCAACTTTGGCTGCGTGAGGCGCTTAGGTGGAAAGCCCGCAAGGGCGGAAGCCGCTGGGGACGCGGCGGCAAAAAAGCGAGCTTGTAAGCTCTTTTTGCCGC
>DUOL01000108.1 GCA_012838875.1 Bacteroidales bacterium
AGGGCGGAAGCCGCTGGGGACGCGGCGGCAAAAAAGCGAGCTTGTAAGCTCTTTTTGCCGCCTTGCGTCCCCACGGCTTGTGCCCGCGGACTTGGAACCGGGCGCCGACCCCGAGCGCAGCGAGGGGACACGCCCTAATAAAAATTAAAAATAAAATGATTATTCTCCTAATCTTGACATTAAGACAACTATCAACCCCCGCACTTCGAGAAACCGCAATTGGTGCAGACAGCACAGCCTTCCTTAATTTCCATACTCTCTTGCTCGCAATTAGGACACCGCATCTCCGCCGGTTTGCTACCGTCTTGAATAAATTTCTTGATTGCTCGAATGACGCCGTTTCGCCACGAATTAATAGACGCCTCGTTGAAATTGAGCCCCGAAACAATGTTAATGATACTATCTAACGGAATGTGATGGCGGAGTAGCCCCGAAATCATTTTTGCATAGTTCCAAAAATCGGGATTGAAACAGCGGGATAACCCACGCATGATAACTTCGTAACCGTCCTTGTCAAAATATTGAAAATCATAGGATTTAACATTATTTTCATTCACGGTTTGGATAATATTGCCTCGCTCAACCCATTTCGGTATTGGAAAACGATCCTCTTCGGTTTTGCCGGTAAAAATCTCGTACGGTTTGCCGTTCAACACACCTACAAAAGCTACCCAATCTTCATTATTGTTTTTAAAACGGATAACATCGGCTTTTAGCTCTTTCGGTCGTTTAAGCACGGGTTTATCTTCGGTAGCGTTCGTTTTATTTTGTGCAGTTTGTAAAATCCCCTCCCGCGACCCCTCACGATAAACGGTTAACCCCTTACAACCCACTTCCCAAGCCTTCAAATAAAGCTCATTAACCGTCTCTTTCGTTACAGTAGAAGGCAAATTTATGGTTACCGATATGGAATGATCGACCCACTTTTGAATACTACCTTGCAGCTCAACTTTTTTCACATAATTGGTATCGGCAGCCGTAGATTTATAGTATGGAGAGTTTTCGATTAGCTTATTCAGAGCCTCTTCACTAAGATTTTCCAATTGTTCTTTGGTATAATTATGCTTCTTTGCCCACGTTATAAATTTGGGGTGGAAAATACGGTATTCTTCAAAATAATCGCCCGTAGTATCTCTAATGAATTTTTTAATATTATTGTCGTTTGGATTTACTTTTCTTCTTCGGTTATATACAATATTAAAAGCGGGTTCAATTCCCGATGTTGTTTGTGTACAGATACTTACGCTGCCGGTCGGGGCAATCGTCAGCAACGCAATATTTCTTCGTCCGTAGCGAACCATGTCCTCATAAAGTTTCGGATCTGCCTGTTTTAAGCGTAAAACAAACGGATTATTTGCCTCATTTACAGCCTGATAAACCGGAAAAGCCCCACGTTCTTTCGCCATAGTTACCGATGATTCGTAAGCGGAAAGAGCTAACTGTTTGTGCACTTCGGTTGAAAAAGCAATGGCATAATCCGATGCGTACTGAATATTGAGAGCCGCTAACATATCGCCTTCGGCGGTAATGCCAAGTCCGGTTCTTCGCCCTTTTAACGTTTGTGCTCTAATTTTTTTCCAAAGTTCTAATTCAACACGTTTAACATCCTCTGTTTCCGGGTCGCTAAGCACTTTTTCTATAATTTTATCTATTTTCTCAATTTCAAGGTCTACCAAATCGTCCATCAATCGCTGAGCGTATTGAATATGTTCTTTAAAGAGCGGCATATTAAAAAAGGCTTCTTCAGTAAACGGATTTTCGACGTAGCTATAAAGATTCACGGCAAGCAAGCGGCAACTATCGTAAGGACAAAGCGGAATTTCTCCGCAAGGGTTTGTCGAGACCGTTTCAAAACCCTCTTCTTTGTAGCAATCGGGGATTGCTTCGCGACGAATAGTATCCCAGAAAAGCACGCCGGGTTCTGCCGATTTCCACGAATTATGAATAATTTTATTCCAAAGTTCTCGTGCGTTAATATCAATTTCGTGAGTCGGGTTATCGGAATCTATCGGATATTGTTGCTTATAAGGTTCGCCCGTTTTCACGCAATACATAAAATGGTCGTCAATTTTTACGGAAACGTTAGCCCCCGTAATTTTCCCCAACGTCATCTTAGCATCGATAAACTTCTCCGCATCGGGGTGTTTAATAGAGATGGATAGCATAAGAGCGCCGCGCCGTCCATCTTGCGCCACTTCGCGGGTCGTATTTGAATATCGCTCCATAAACGGCACTACACCGGTAGAGGTGTTGGCACAATTTTTAACGGAACTTCCGGCAGGACGAATATGAGAAATGTCATGTCCAACGCCGCCGCGTCTTTTCATCAACTGAACTTGCTCTTCATCGGTTTTCATAATGCCCCCGTAAGAGTCGGAGCCGTGATTGCTGCCAATAACAAAACAGTTGGAAAGAGAAGCTATTTGTCGATGATTCCCAATTCCTGCCATCGGGCTACCTTGCGGAATAATATACTTAAAATCTTGCAGCAAGGAAAAGATAAGCTCCTCACTCATAGGATTCGGATATTTTTTTTCAATTCGTGCAAATTCGCGGGCAATACGCCTGTGCATATCATCGGGAGTTCGCTCAAGCAACTCCTCAGTCTCATTTTTCAACGCATATTTGTCTATCCAAACCGAAGCCGCCAACTCATCACCGCCAAAGTATTCGGTTACCTCTTTCAGCGCCTCTTTCTTGGTAAAAACCGTTTTTTCCTTCTTCAAATTTTTACTTGTACGCGGAAATATATCTTGCGACTCTTCCGCCTCAACGTTTTCAAACAATCCGCCACTACCGACTTTTATTTTTTCAATTGTCCTCTTTCGGGAATTAATCAACCTCTCCTCCTTATCTCTTTTCTTTTTCAAACCACTCTCAAAATTATCTATCTCATGCAAATTGGAAAAAAGTGTAAGTTCATTATTCATATCTCTCTTTGTTTGATAATTTATTTATTTAGAAAAAAAACGGGCTAAAAAAAGAAGAATTTTTCTCGCTCACAATCCATTCTCTTCATTTTCTTTAATTTAGCAAACCTAATTAACCTATAAAAAATTAAGCTAATATAAAATTTATTATGTAGTCAAAATTCTTTTTTTACTAAATTAATACTAACAAATGTTGATAATCTTTTTTCATTTTGATTATTAAACAATTACCGTTATCTACTTTTTATTTTTTTTAATAATAGATTTTTTATTAGGGCGTGCCCCGTTCGCTAACGCTCACGGGTCGGTCTTCGGTTCCAAGTCCGCGGTCGCAAGCCGTGGGGACGCAAGGCGGCAAAAAGAGCTTACAAGCTCGCTTTTTTGCCGCCGCGTCCCCAGCGGCTCCGCCCTTGCGGGCTTTCCACCTAAGCGCCTCACGCAGCTAAATTACTCGTGCACAACTTTTTACCGTGTCCATGCTCGTTTTCTTTTCTCTCTGTACCATACGGCAAGCAAAAGTAAGATTCCCA
>DUOL01000109.1 GCA_012838875.1 Bacteroidales bacterium
CAAGTCCGCGGGCACAAGCCGTGGGGACGCAAGGCGGCAAAAAGAGCTTACAAGCTCGCTTTTTTGCCGCCGCGTCCCCAGCGGCTTCCGCCCTTGCGGGCTTTCCACCTAAGCGCCTCACGCGGAAAAATTATCCTGTAACTACTGTATTTATTGAAAAAAAATACTACATTTGCAACGCATAATAGGGAAATAAATAAACTATTCAACAAATCAAAATAAAAAGGTTTCCCAACACAAAATACAAAAAAATTCAAAGATGGCATATAAAGCATACCTGATAAGACAATATGAGCATACACATGAAAATTCATTTTTTAGAAAATTTTCAACGCAACTTCGAAAGATTTATAAGGATGTTGACGGAATAAACGTACTTATCGGAAATATTAGTTGTAATGGACATCAAATTGATGCTCTTTTTATTGCAAATGGGAAAATTATAGTAATAGACTTTAAAAATTATGGTGGTAAACTCACTTTCTCAGAGAACAATCCTTGGAGCATTGTATCGGAAAATGAACTAGTTTTCGTGCAAGGGGGCGGAGGCATTAGAAATCCTTATCAACAAGTAAATGCATATAGGCGTTCACTAATACAATTTTTGAGTAACAAAAAAAATGATTTTCTTGAACCAAACCATGAAAACTTTAATTTAGGACACATAAACGGTTTAGTGCTGTTTCATCAACCTATAACGATTGATCAGAAGGAAATACCCGAAAAAATTCTCAAATATTTTAAAGTTGTTGACATCAATAATTGCTTCTCAACAATTGCAGATTGTACTTCCATAAACCTAACCTTAAGAGACAATGAAATAGAAAAAATACTTATTGCATTAGATATACGAGAGGAAAATCTTTATGACGAAGCTCAAGAACTGGCTAATCCAACTATGTCGGAAAGTAATCCTAATGAAGTAGATAGATTGGAACTCGTTCGAAAGATTTTAGCAAATGAACAGGCAAATTCAGAACTTGAGAAATTGCTCCTCTATTATCAAACTCTCATAAACCTTGAAAGAGCAAAAGAACCAACCATTACTGATGAACACTCTTTTCATCTTGACTGGAAAACCATAACTGACATAGTTAGAATAAACATAGAAGATAGTCCTGATTTTCATCAAAAATTCCAACAGAATGAGCAGCACCAATTTCCCAAAAATCTATTTGTTGGCATAAATATTCTATTTAATTCTCAAACCCTCCCCCTACTTTATTCTGTAATTCCCAATCGTGACATATTATCTCATACAAATATTGAAATACCCATTAAGGATTTTGGATTATATCCCAAACCACTTGAAGAAAGAAACTATCCGGATGAGTTAATTGAAGAATTAACATCAGCTTTAAATCAACAAACTACTCTTTCGGCAAAGTTTAAAATTCTTGAAAAATATTTATCTGATACGGTGCAACTTGTAGAGAATTTAACATTGGCATTTAGTGAAGAAAATCCTTACACAAGTCAACTTCTCTCAGAATTTAAGCATATTTCTAAAGAAGGCTTAATTAAACAAGATTCTTTCTTATATAGATTCCTCACTAAAAAACCTATTGATAATCAGATTGAAACTATTGATGAATCAAAATTTATTCAAATCACTCCCTTAAATTCAAGCCAAAAAGAAGCTGTAAAATGCTCTTTTAATCAACCGCTTACTGTTATAACAGGTCCCCCTGGTACAGGCAAAACACAAGTAGTTTTAAATATTCTTGCAAACGCAATCCTACATAACAAAAAAGTTCTTGTAGCAAGTAAAAATAATCGAGCAGTAGATAATGTTAAAGAGCGTCTATCTGAAAAATTAAATGACCCTAATTTTTGTCTTCGCTTTGGTTCGAGAAATGAAGTAAGAGATAAAACTAAACCAATTATTCAATCTTATATTAATCAAATACATAATAAGACACTAGAGGATAATACTGAAAAACTCTCTAAAATTCAAAATTCAATAGAAAAAGCAGAGCTAAATATCTCTAATACCTTATCAAAGTTAGAGAAAACTAAAATACTTACTAATGATATTTGTAAGATTCAAAATGAGTTAAATGAAAAACAGACAGAATATACTGCCTGGGACAAAGTTGAACATGAAGCGATTTTTGTATTTAACAAACATTCAGTTGAAAGTTTAGACAAACAGCGAACAGAAATAATCAACTCTAAAAATTATATTAGAAACAAATACTCAGGTTTGAGAAAAATTTTTTTCAACCTTTTTTCAAAAAAGAAATATGCCTTTGCTCTCGTTAATTTATTTGAATTATTTCCGCTCGATTTAAAAGATTTAGCCAAAAGTAAAGGTATTTATCCCGAGATGTATCAATTAAAAAATGGGGCGATAATCATTAATGAGTATGATAAAATAGCTAATTTTATTGAGTCAGGCATTCGTTTAAAAGAACAATTATCAAAGTTCAAACAGGAAATCAATGCATTAAATAATCATTTAAAAAACTCTCAAAACGAACTTCAAGAAATACAAAGCATTGAAACTGAACTTAGAAATAGCATCAAACAAAGTCAGGAAATAATAGAAAAGTCAGGAGTTCCACTTGTTAATGAACTCATTCACAAAAAACTCAGAGAAAGTAAGGCTGCTGACTTGAATAAATATAAGGAATATATTCCTGAGAATATTCCTTGGAAAAAAGAAGAAATTCCCGAATTTATTGAAGCAACAAAAAAATTTCTTGAGGTATTTAATATTGCTTCAATTACAAGTCTTTCCATCAAAAGTGCGTTTCCTCTGGCTGAAGATTTGTTTGATATGGTCGTTATTGATGAAGCGTCTCAATGTGATATTGCATCGGCAATACCTTTAATTTTGCGTTCCAAACAACTTGTAGTTATAGGTGATCCCATGCAATTAAAGCATATTTCTAAAGTCCAACCTTATGAAGAAAAATATATTATAAAAACTTTAAAGTTAAATAAAAATCTTCGACTTGATTATATAAATAAATCCTTATATGACTACTGCTTTAATCTTTCAATTTTGTCAAGAAGTGACAGCATTTTCTTAAAAGAGCATTTTAGGTGTCACCCTCAAATTATTGGATATTCTAACTATGCATTTTATGGTCCGAAAATGGGGCAAGAACTTGACATTAAAACAGACCCTCATAATTACATGCTCGAACCTAAAGGAATTTTTTGGATTAATTGTGAAGGAATGCATAATAAACAAAAAAATATCAATCAATTGGAAAAGGAAAAAGCAATTGATTTGAGCTTAAAACTGGCTGCTAAGCATCCGAATATTACAATTGGTATTACAACTCCGTTTAAAGACCAAGCAAAGGAATTCAATGAAGCTATTCCGCTCGCTCACAAAGAAAGAATAAAAGCAGATACTGTACATAGTTTTCAAGGTGATGAAAAAGATATTATGATTATAAGTTTAGTAATTAGCCATAATAGCCCAAAGTATAAATCGGAATGGATAAACAAGAAAGTTCCCTACCTCTTAAATGTTGCCGTATCAAGAGCCAAAAACACACTTTACATTATTGGAAATGCAAATTATTGTCGGACTCTGCCGAAAGATTCTCCATTAGGATTGTTAGTAAAATATGTTGATGAAATTAACCCTATTATTGAAAAAAAGTGATTTTTAAGCACGAAATAGGTTGTTAATTAAGGCATTTCCCACTGTATATGCTAAATGCATTTTTCAAAATCTTTGCCTCCTTTAATTCTATAAGTTTACAGCAAATGAACGGCTCTGAATAAAAAATGCGTAAACTATGGAAATCCCATTGTTAAAAAATATTCCCTTCGGGGTTCTTTAAATTTTGGCTTGCCTTTTTGCTATAATCATGTCTCAATTTTTCATTTTTAGTCGGTTGATAGTGATTTTTTTTACTATGTTTGCATTGTGGTTAATAAATTGTCCGTAATAGGGGGCAAGCCACTAATCCTCCTAATAGGTATAAAAATATAAAGCAATAATATGAAGAATTATAATCATTTTCCTAAAACAAAAGAAGAATTAAAATCTATTATAGAAGATAGAATTAAAAAAGAAGGAAACACTTGTGATTTAAATGATATAGATATAAGTAAAATTACTGATATGTTCTTTTTGTTTGGTAATTCCAACTTTAATGGTGATATAAGTAAGTGGAATGTTTCTAATGTTAAAACTATGAAAGAAATGTTTTATAATTCTCAATTTAATGGTGATATAAGCAATTGGAATGTGTCTAATGTTGAAACTATGGAAGAAATGTTTTACGGTTCTCTATTTAATGGCGATATAAGTAATTGGGACGTGTCTAATGTTGAAACAATGAGGAGTATGTTTGAACATTCTCAATTTAATGGTGATATAAGTAATTGGAATGTGTCAAGTGTTGAAGATATGTCCAAATTATTTAAAAATTCAATTTTTAATGGTGATATAAGTAAGTGGGATGTTTCGGGTGTTGAAAATATAAAATGGATGTTTCGTGAATCAGAATTTAATGGTGATATAAGTAAGTGGGATGTTTCTAAGGTTGAAAATATGGCGGGTATGTTTTGTAATTCTCAATTTAATGGTGATATAAGCAATTGGAATGTGTCTAAGGTTGAAAATATGAGATGGCTGTTTCGTGAATCAGAATTTAATGGTGATATAAGCAATTGGGATGTTTCTAAGGTTAAAAATATGGAATATATGTTTTTTGGTTCTCAATTTACCGGTGATATAAGCAAGTGGGATGTTTCTAAGGTTGAAAATATGATACGTATGTTTTCTTTTTCTCAATTTAATGGTGATATAAGCGAGTGGAATGTTTCGGAAGTTAAAAATATGGTTTGTATGTTTGAAAAGTCTCAATTTACCGGTGATATAAGTAATTGGGATATTTCTAAGGTTGAAAATATGAGAGGTATATTTGGTAATTCACCATTACAAAACACCCCACCTAAATGGTATAAAAAACATTAAGCAAAAATACTGTATTTTTTCCCCTGATTCATCGGATTATTAACCGGCAACGAGATTTTTTTCAATAAATAGAGTAGTTATAGGATAATTTCCTGCGTGAGGCGCTTAGGTGGAAAGCCCGCAAGGGCGGAAGCCGCTGGGGACGCGGCGGCAAAAAAGCGAGCTTGTAAGCTCTTTTTGCCGCCTTGCGTCCCCGCGGCTTGTGCCCGCGGACTTGGAACCGGGCGCCGACCCCGAGCGCAGCGAGGGGACACGCCCTAATTAAAATTAAAAAGTAGAGGAAAATATTTTTTTATGGAGAGAAGGAGGAAAAAATTAAAATTTAAAGACAATTTTTGTACTTTTGCAATCCTATTGACGTTAAATTTTCTTGGTTTATCTTTTGTTATAAACAAAAACATTTATTATGAAAAAATTTTTTAGAGTTGTAACCCTCCTATTTATTTGTCATCTCTCATACTCCTTGTTTGGGCAACAAGATGACGTTTTAGTTATCGTGGGAAATGATACGGTAACGAAAAGTGAATTTTTAGCTACTTACTCCAAAAATAATTCATTAGCTGACGCTACGGAAAAGGATTTAAGAGAGTATTTATCTCTATTTATTAATTTTAAACTTAAAGTTAACGAAGGGAAAGCCCTTAAAGTGGATACTTCCGCCAATTTTCAACGGGAACTCCTCTCCTATCGTAATCAGTCGGCACAACAATATTTGATTGATAAAGAGGTAACCGAAGCGCTTATAAATGAGGCTTTTGAACATTCTAAATATCATTTAAGGGCTTCGCATATATTGATAAAGTGTAGTGAATCGCCGAAAGATACGTTGGCAGCATATAAAAAAGCGATGCAAATTCGTAATGAAATATTAAACGGGCTTGATTTTGGGGACGCTGCCGTTAAGTACTCTGATGACCCTTCGGCTCGGGATAGAGTAAGTCCTCAAAATAACCGTTTTCAACCCGGCAATAAGGGAGATATCGGTTACTTCACCGTTTTTAACGTTATTTATCCGTTTGAAACAGCGGCTTATAATACGCCTGTCGGCACAATTTCAATGCCTGTTAGGAGTATAATCGGCTACCATTTGATATATGTAACCGATAAAATTCCTGCTATTGAAAAAATTAGCATCGCTCAAATTTTTATTCAAGACAGCTTAGCTAAAAATGGGAAAATGCTGCCCGAAACGAAGGCAAAACTCGATTTTATACAAAAGAAATTGAAAAAAGGTGAGGCTTTTGCGGAAATGGTTACTCAATATTCTGACGACAAAAGTTCAATCAGTAAAGGCGGTGTCGTTGACCCTTTTGCACCGCAACGAAGACAAGGGGATTTTGTAAAAAGCTGTATCTCTCTTGAGATTGACGACTATTCGGAGCCTATCCCCACATTTCACGGTTGGCATATTGTGAAACTCAATAATATTGAATACATTAAGCCGTCAGAAGAATCAAAATATTTCCTTAAAAACAAAATTAGTAGAGACGCACGCTCTTTTAAGAGTCAGGAAGCATTAATAGAAAAATTGAAAGAGGAGTATTTTTATCATGAAAAAGGGAAAAAAGCGGCTTTTATTTTCTTAGTAAAGAATATGCCCGTTGAATATTTTCAATCAACCAAAACAAACCTTGAAGATTTGCCCGGAATTGATGATTTAAAACCTATATTTACTTTTGCCGGAAGAGCCGTTACAGTGAAAGAGTTTGCTAAATTTATCTCTCGTTTTCAAGGTCTTACGCCTGAGAAAGATATCGTTGCATTTTTAGAAGAAAAATATCCGGATTTTGTAACGGAAACAATGTTAAAATTTGAAAATGAAAACTTGGAAGCAAAGTATCCGGAATTTAAAAATTTAGTTACCGAGTATCATGAGGGAATGATTTTATACGAAATAAATTCTGCCGAAGTGTGGATGAAAGCGGTACAAGATACAGTGGGACTACGAGCTTATTATGAAGAGATAAAAAATAATTATCCGATTAGCGAGCAAGATCCAACGCCGCAAGCATTTGAGGATATTAAGGCGACTATCATTAACGAATACCAAAACTATCTCGAAAAGAATTGGCTGGAAAGATTGAGAGCAAAATATCCTGTTATCGTTGATGAAAAGGTATTTTCTTCTATTCTAAAAAAATAGCAATTGAAAAAATTTTCTTTTATCTTACTAATTTTTCTCTGTTTTGCTTGTAAAAAAGGCAGTGATATTGCTATAGCGGAAGTGTATGGCAAAAAACTCTATTTATCTGATATTAAGGAAATTATTCCGCCAAATCTCAGCGAAGAGGATAGCGTAGATTTCATTCAGCAATACGCCGAACAGTGGTGTAAAGAAAAGGTTATCTTGCATGAAGCAAATAAGCATTTATCGTTTAAGGAGCGTGATTTTTCAAAACAAATTAAACAGTTTAGAGAACAATTAATCATCAACGCTTATTATGACAAAATTACTGCTGATAGCAGTTTTCACCACATACCGCAAAGAGAAGTTGTTGCTTTTATGGAGAAAAATGGGATGAGAAGTGATATTGATAAAGAAATTATCAAACTTAACTACGTTAAATTGTCGCAAAAATCGAAGCTGATTCCGCAAATTAAAGCCATTCTTTTTGATGATGAAAAAAGGATCAGCGAAAAGGCGAAAATTGAAAAATTGTGCGGCGATTCCATTGAATATTATATAGAAGATGACAAATGGTTTTATCTTGACGAGATAGCTGCGGAATTACCTTTGCGTATTGCTAATAAATCATCAATAAGAGCCCAAAATCAATATTTTGAAGTAGAGGAAAATAGATTTCACTATTTAATCGTATTGCTTGATTATAGGGCGAAACAAACAAATAGTGAAATCTCAAATAGTGAATATAGAAATGTACGATTACTACTAGAACAACAAAGAAAGAGAGAGTTCTTTCAACAAAAAAGCGACCAACTTTATCAAAAAGCTAAAAAGGAGAAAAAAGTTATCATATTTCAGTAAAACGGTGTAAGAACTTTTATTTTTCGCTAAAAAATGGAGTTGAAAAGTTTTAAACAATTTTTGTGCAAAGAATCCAACTTTATTTGTATATTGCAACGCTAAAAAAAATAATCTTTTTTATCGAAGAAAACCTCATAACATATTGAATTGAAATGATTTATTATAACAGAAGGCGACCCGGATTTTATTCTCTAATTGTTTTAATTTTATTATTTTGTCCCTTTTCCGGCTTTGCTTCTGGTGAAAAAACGGAAAAGTTTGACCCGGGAACTTTTATTGTATCTCATATAACGGATAGTTACGGTTGGCATCTTGCCGGGGAAGGTGAAAAATCTATCGGCATTCCATTACCCGTTATTCTCATTGATAACGGCAAGCCTGTCTTTTTCATGTCCAACAAATTTCATCACGGGCATGCAGCATATCACGGGTATGCTCTCGGTTTCACTCCCGAAACGAAAGGGGGAATTGTAAAATTAGGTGGGGAACATAGCGAATATACGGGGCTTTTAGAAGAGAATAAAACTTATCTATTGGATACGCAAGCCTCCCTTATTGACGTCTCTATTACAAAAAATGTATGTGCTCTTTTTATCTCTATTATCCTTTTAAGCATTATTTTTCTATCGGTTGCCAAACAATATAAGAGACGTGAAGGGAAGGCACCGAAAGGTTTACAATCTCTCTTAGAACCGGTAATACTCTTTATTCGAGATGAAATCGCCATTCCGTCTATCGGAGAAAAAAAATACAAAAAATATCTTCCTTATTTACTTACACTTTTCTTTTTCATTCTCTTCAACAATCTTATGGGATTGATTCCTATTTTTCCCGGTGGAGCGAATCTTACAGGAAACCTTGCAGTAACGGGTGTTTTAGCACTTTTAACTTTTTTGATTACCACTTTTTCCGGAAATAAAAATTATTGGAAACATATCTTTAATACTCCCGGCGTGCCGTGGTGGTTGAAGTTCCCTGTTCCGTTAATGCCTATCGTAGAACTAATCGGTATTTTCACAAAACCTTTTGTCTTAATGATTCGTCTTTTTGCGAATATTACGGCAGGACACATTATCATTTTAGGATTTCTCGGGCTTATTTTTATTTTCGGAGAGATGACTCCTGCTTTAGGCTACGGAGTATCGGTAG
>DUOL01000110.1 GCA_012838875.1 Bacteroidales bacterium
AGTTAGAATTTATTAAACTTTAATTTCGTATTTTTGTCGGAAAATTATTCTCGCATGAATAAATTATATTTTCAAAATCCCGTAACGGTCAATGGCGTGTGCTATTTTGCGTCGGATTTTCATTTCGGAGCACCGTCAGACAAATATGTAAATGAAGAGAGGGAACAACGTGTTTTAACTTGGTTGGATACGATTATACAAGATGCTACGCATATTTTTTTTCTCGGTGATCTTTTTGATTTTTGGTTTGAGTATAAAGATGTGGTGCCGCGGGGTTATTACCGTTTATTTAATAAATTTGCGGAACTTAAACAGAAGAACATACAAGTTTACTATTTCACCGGTAACCACGATATGTGGATTAAAAATTATTTCGAGGAAGAGTTCGGATTCATTATTCTACGAAAACCGCAAGCTTTTATCATTAATGGCAAAAAATGTTTGGTGGGGCATGGTGACGGCTTGGGTCCGAAAGATTACGGATATAAAATAATTAAAAGAATATTTGCCTTTAAACCCAATATAGTTTTCTTCGGAGCTCTGCACCCGCGAATTTCCTTCGCTATTGCTCGTTTCTTCTCACGTAAAAGCCGAGCAATGACCGCCTTTAAAAATGAATATTTTTTGGGAATTGATAAAGAGTTTTTGGTACTCTTTGCTCAAGACGTCTTAGAAAGAGAAAAAATAGATTATTTTATTTTCGGACATCGTCATTTGCCGTTGCAAATACCCTTAACTGATAATGCAATATATTGGAATACAGGCGATTGGATTATTCATGACTCCTATTTGAAAATTTCCCGTAAGGATACCGTCCTCGTTACTCCAACGGTTGTCGATGATTTTTTATAATTTATCATGCAAAAAGAAGATATTCAACCACATTACGCGGGTTTTGTTAACATCTTAGGAAATCCAAATGTCGGTAAAAGTACGCTAATGAACTTGTTAGTGGGGGAGGAGCTTTCCATTATAACTGCCAAAGCTCAAACAACCCGACACCGCATAAGAGGAATTGTAAACGGGGAGAATTTTCAAATTGTCTATTCTGACCTTCCGGGTATTTTGCTACCCGCCTACCAATTACAAAATAAGATGATGGATTTTGTTGGTGAGGCAATGCGGGACGCCGATATCTTTCTTTATGTCGTAGAGTGTGGTGAAACAAAATATAATGATGGCATTATCCGACTACTACAGCAGACAACAAATCCTGTTTTGTTAGTTATTAATAAGATAGATGGGAAGTGCGAGGAAGATATTGCCCATTCCGTTCAACATTGGGGAGCTTTATTGCCGCAAGCGGATATTTGCACTATTTCGGCACTGCACGGGACAAACGTAGAGCAATTACAACAGAAAATCGTTTCTAAATTGCCGGTCTCCCCTCCCTATTTTCCTAAAGATGAGCTTACTGACCGCCCAATGCGTTTTTTTGTCTCCGAGTTGATACGCGAACAAATATTGTTGCTCTATAAAAAAGAGGTGCCGTATAGTGTGGAGGTTGTCGTTGATTATTTCAAGGAAGAAGAAAACGTAACCAGAATTGGAGCTATCCTTTATGTTGAGCGGGACTCCCAAAAAGCTATCATTCTGGGAAAGCAAGGAAAAGCTATTAAGGAGTTGGGAATTAAGTCAAGGCAGGAAATTGAAAAGTTTTTAGAACAACATATTTTTCTCGATTTATCGGTTAAAGTTTTGAAAAATTGGCGAAGAAATGAGAGTTATGTGAAGGGTTTTGGCTATTTTTGATTTTTTTAGCTTATGTCAATCTCTTTTTTTAAATGTGACAAAATAGATAAAGCGAAGTGGAACCAAGCGGTAGCGGCTTCACTTTACCCGACTTTGTTTGCCGACTATGATTTTCTATCAGTCGCTTCGCCGGAGTGGTGTGCCTTGATAAAAGGCGATTACGAATATATCATGCCTCTTCCCGTGCGTTCGAGGATGCACATTTCATATATTTTTACGCCTTTTCAATTTTCACGATTAGGAATCTTTTCAAAAAATAGAATTACTGCGGAAATTGTCCGTGAGTTCTTTCAAGCAATACCGTCTAATTTTAAACAAATTGATTTGCGATTAAATCAGTATAATCCGAGTGAGAAAATAGCTTCCGAATCAATACAATTGGTCTCGTATAGTTTGAATTTAAAAGCCTCATATACAGAGTTATATAAAAATTTCCGTCAAAATACCAAACGCAATATAAAGGCGGCTGAAAAGGAGAATTTGCATGTAACTTCCGACCTATCTTTGCGTGATATAGTGTTGCTTTATAAAGAAAACAGAGGTAAAACCAAAAAATTCAAAATAAAGGGAAAAGATTACCGATTATTTTTAAAAATTGCCACTTTTGCCCAGGAGCGTGGCTTTCTCGAATTAGTGGGCGTTAAAGATGGAGATAATAATTTGTTAGCGGGCGCAGCTTTTCTGCATGATTATTCTACGGTTTGGTTTTGGTTTTCAGGACGTGATAATCGCTTTGCCAACAAAAGAGCCATGTTTTTCCTCATCAATGAGTATATAAAAAAATATCAAAAAACGTCCAAAATTTTGGATTTTGACGGTTCGATGAATGAGAATATTGCCCGATTTTATGCAGGTTTTGGAGCAACGCGTTACAGTTTTCCGATGCTCTATTTTTCCAGACATTTTTATCTACATAAATTGGTCGCCTTTTATAAAATAGTGCGAGGCTTGTAATATCTTAACTTTCAGTTAGATAATAATATTTTTAATTTTAATTAGGGCGTGCCCCGTTCGCTAACGCTCACGGGTCGGTCTTCGGTTCCAAGTCCGCGGGCGGAAGCCGTGGGGTCGCAAAGCGGCAAAAAGAGCTTCTAAAGTCGCTTTTTTGCCGCCGCGTCCCCAGCGGCTTCCGCCCTTGCGGGCTTTCCACCTGCGCCCTCACGCAGCCAACTTGCTCGTGCAGAGTCATTTAAGTCCAAAATGGAGAGCGGAAAGTGGAGAGAGAGGAAGGGGCGAATGAACCCCGAAGGGGGCATTTTTCACTTTCAATTTCCCGATTTCAACTTATTGAGCGTGAAGTATTTATAAAGAATATTTTTAATAATATTAAACTTTGAGTTTTTCATGCTTTTTGGAATACTGTCTCATTGCATAATAAATCGCACCTGATAGGTATACTCTTGATAAGACAAAAAGAGATGGTCGGCGCCCACTCAACTCTAAACATACGGTCTAAAAAAAATCATCGTCAGTTGTTCATAGCGATGCTAATATATAATTTTTTTTACTATGTTTGCAGTGTGGCTAATAAATTGTCCGAATAATAGGAGCAAGCCAACAAAACATTCGTAAATGCGATTAAATTTATGATATGATATAATTATTCTATTCCATCGATTAATAAAGATATATTAAAATTCATAAAGTTAAAATAGAAAATGATATACGAATGTTGTATTTTTGTTAAGTATATTAAACGTTAGCAACAAGCCGAGAAAAAAGACAACGACACAATGAAATTTTTACTGCGTAAAGACAAAGAAGAAAATATGCAAAATGCCACCACACAAAAGCATGTGTGTGGTTGCCCTTCCATGCAACTGTCCCTTCGCAGAGCCACACATATGCTTTTTTTACCGACTCGCAAACTGCAAATAATGAATCTTAAAATATTAATGATATGACACTACTTGAATCAATTAACAAACTTGTCGATAATGTGAACATTACAGACAGACAAGAAGTAAACATTAGGAATTCTTTATTGAATTTAGAAACTCATTTGAAAAATTTAAATAATAAGCTTTTTGTAAAAGAATGCTTTACAAGCGGTTCATGGGAAAGAGATACAATAATCCGACCATTGAATGATGTTGATTTATTTGCTGTATTGGACCTTGAGGAATGGGAAGATGAATACGGTAATAAACCAAATCCTCAAAGTGTATTGACAAAAATTAAAAACTATTTGAATGACCAGAACGATTACAAAGACAAAGTTAAGCAAGATAGACCATGCGTTACAATTCATTTAAGCGATAAAGATTTTGATGTTTTACCAAGTTTTGAAAATTCTTGTGGTGGTTATTATATACCTAACTATGATTTAAAATCTTGGACTACTTCTTATCCAAAAAAGTTAACAAAAGATCTTGATGATACACATAGATTACGAGATTATAAATTGAAACAAATAATCAGAGTTGTAAAATACTGGAATCGCGATTTTAATGATAAAACTATTCCATCTTATCACATTGAGGAAATTGCAATAGATATCTTCAAGATGAACGCTTTTACGAACTTTGAAGAAGGAATAAGAGAATGGTTTGAAAAAGTTGAATTTTATATGAAATTAAATAAATTCAAATCAAATGATGAATATGAGTCTTCTTTGAAAAAAGCAAAAAAGGTGAAAAATAAATTGAAAGAAGCGAATGAATTTTTTACCGACAAAAACGAAGTTGAAGCAAAAAAGATATGGAAGGAGGTTTTTGGAAAAGAGTTTCCAACTGTGGATGAAGAGGAAGCAAAAAATATATCCAAATCATTGACTGAAGGTACATTAAAATATTCAAGTACAGCAGGAATTTCAACCGCAGTTGGAAGTAGTTTATCAGCATCTAAAGGTTTTTATGGGGATGAAGTTCTTTAATAAGCACAAACCAAATGTATCTGCACAAATTGGGGCTATGAAATCGAAATACCCTCAATTTAAAGCAAGGCATTTATCAAATGATACTGTTACGTTTATTGGAGATTTAATGATTAAACCAGAGTTGCCCATTTATTCTGTAAGCGTTGAATATAGAGGAACTTTATCACCGAGAGTTCGTGTAATAGAACCAAAACTTGTGGAAAATCCTCCACATTTTTACAAAAATACAAAATGTCTTTGTTTGTACCATTCAGATGATTTCAAATGGAATTGCCGAAAACTTGTTGCAAAGGAAATAATGTCATGGACTATTGCTTGGCTGTACTTTTACGAAGCATGGTTGCAAACAGGAAAATGGTTTGGACCAGAATCACATCATACGCCAAATATAATTAAAGAAGATAAAGATGACTAGAAGAGTTCCATTTGATAGCAATTATACAACCGCTAGAAAATTTGAAAAGACTGCATTTTATTGCCTATTATTTTCTGCGATTGCAATTTTATACTTATGGTTAATACACAAAGTTGAACCACTAATCTCATTTAAAATTAGCACAGAAACAATTATTGATTTAGTAAAAGTGCTAAGTTATGTTTCAATGATAGGATATATAGGGCTTTCAAGCGTTGCAAAGTATTTATTTTATTCGGCTGAAAAAGTAAAACGGAGTGATTTAATTGATAATTCTTTTGGAACTTGCTATTCTGAATGTAATTCAGAGGAATACTATAATAATGAAGAAATTAGTTTTGGAATAAAAAAACTTGCAGTAAATGCTTATGAAAGCAGTTTCCATACAGAACAAACTTTGAGAAAAATGTTGTTTCGATATGCTTTAAAAATGCTCTTATTTTCAATTCCGTTTCTAATTTCGATTTTTTCTATAGGTGGTAGCGATATTGTTAGATTGCTTTTTGAAATAAGCATTCCTTTGATTATGCTTTCACAGTTTTTCATCTTGATAGTATATTATACCGGAGTAAAGAGCGTAAATGAAAGGTTTAAAATTGAACTTACAAATATTGGTAGCAAACAAATTGCATTAGAAGATAATGCCAAATTGCTGAACCCTGTATTTGATTATTACAACATTAAATCATGGGCTACTACCAATTTAGACAGTAAAATCTTTGATAAACATAACAACCTAATTTCAGAATTATGGCAGAAAAGAAAAGAAAAACTGAAATTAGTTTAGTATTTTACACTTTTATTTAAACAGATATTTTGAATAAACAGTAATGTCGGAGGACAAGAACGGCTAGTTGCCAACAAAGTGTATATGCTATAAGGGTTTCAGTGGATATTCAAGCGTTGTAGCCCGCTCAAACTTTCATGTCGGTGGACAGGAAACTGCCCATAATCCTTTACGGCACATACACTCAACCGTTAACAGTAACCTTACAAAGAAACCGCAACAATGAAAAAATGGACCAAATATATTGCACTTATTGTACTTATACGGCTACTTTTGATTTTATAAAATTTGGCTTAACACCATATCAGGATTATATTGCAACAGGTAATAAAAAATTGTACTGGTTAAACCTGTATTGTCCGTACAATCGGGCGGAATTTCATCAATTAATTTCTTGTTTTAAATCGGTTATCGGTACGACACTTTCCCTTCATTTCAACTCTGCTCAATGAGCATTTATTCCCCGCTTTCCGCTCTCCATCTTGAACCTAAACGGCTCTGCACGAGCAGGTTGGCTGCGTGAGGCGCTTAGGTGGAAAGCCCGCAAGGGCGGAAGCCGCTGGGGACGCGGCGGCAAAAAAGCGACTTTGTAAGCTCTTTTTGCTGCCTTGCGTCCCCACGGCTTGCGACCGCGGACTTGGAACCGGGCGCCGACCCCGAGCGTAGCGAGGGGACACGCCCTAATTAAAATTATAAAATGTATGAAAATCAATAATCTTCTCTCTATAATTTTCCACCGGAACAGAAAGTTTTAAATTAAAATCCCTACTTTTAATCTTTTTTTATTACCTTTGTAGCCGCAAAAAAATATCAATAAGGAATGTAGAATTTAGATTCTCCGCATTAAAGAAAGGAGGTTTTCATGGTTGACACCATCAGTTTCGGAGTGCTTAAATGGCATCATATAACCAATCCAACGGTTGACGATTTAGATTATTTGCGAGAGAACTTTCATTTTCACCCCCTTGACATCGAAGATTGTTCAAGTTTTGTGCAGCGTCCGAAAATTGACGTTTATGACGATTATTTCTTTTTGGTGCTCCATTTTCCGTTAATGGATAAGCGTACAAATATGATTAAAACAGAGGAGACTAAGATTTTTTGGGGAAAGGATTTTCTTATTACCGTGGGAAATTCACACTATGTTGTTCAAGACCTCTTTAATTTGACGAAATTGAATCCGCAGGAATTTGAAAATGAAAAGTTGTCCGGCACCAGCGACGCGATTCTATACCACGTCCTCTATCGCATGATGAAGGAGACTTTCTTGCTGATTGAGCGACTTGGGAATGAAATTGACCTTATTAGTAGAGACCTTTTTAGTCGAAAGACCGAGAAAATTATTAAACAGATTTCACTTTTTAGAAAAAATATTATCCACGTCAACACTATTTTTAGACCGCAATTGCGTCTGTTCCATAAATTTGAGTCTGGCGAAGTGAAAGGTTTTGCGGAGGATATGGAAGACTATTGGGGAAATATTCTCGACTTTTACCAGAAAATGTGGGATATGATTGAAGATTATGGGGAGTTGGTGATTGGGCTAAACCGCACGTTCGATTCTTTGCAAGCGAATAAGACGAACGAAATTATGCGTGTACTTACGATTATCTCTACGATTGTTTTGCCGCTAACCTTTATTACGGGTTTGTACGGAATGAATGTTTATCTGCCTATGGCAGAGCATCCTGCAGCGTTTTGGATGTTGCTGGGAGCCTGCTTTTTAATCGTTTTTGCTTTGCTATTTCTTTTCAGACACAAGCGTTGGATGTGATAAGGAAAACAGATGTTCGATAATCTGTTTGTCAATAGTTGTAAGTTCGATTCCTCTACGTTGGTAAACAAGTTGTGCCGTTTCCAAAACTTTCTTCAAATTATTAACTTCATAACCGTGTTGAGGTCCGCCGTAAGAGAAAGATTCGATGAAGTTTCGCATGTAGTTTGTGCCAAAAAGATTACAAGCCACGCCTACCACGGTTCCGCTGTTAAACATGCTGTTGATACCGCATTTTGAGTGGTCGCCCATGAAAAGTCCGCAAAATTGCGTATTTGTAACTCGCACTTTACGGGTTGCGAAATCAAATATTTTTATAAAATCGTAATTGTTTTTGAGGTTGGAGCTGTTCGTGTCGGCGCCTAAATTACACCATTCGCCAATGACGGAATTGCCGAGAAAGCCGTCGTGAGCCTTGTTTGAATAACCGAACAGAACTACGTTGTTTAATTCGCCGCCGACTTTGCAGTGAGGTCCTATGGTCGTGGCGCCGTAAATCTTACAGCCCAATTTTGTTTGAGCTCCTTCCAAAAGGGCAAAAGCTCCACGAATGAGCGTCCCTTCCATAATTTCGGCGTTGCTCCCGACATAAATCGGACCTGCTTCGCAGTTTAATGTGCTACCTTCAATTTTTGCCCCTTTTTCAATGAAAAGATTTTCCGAATTTCCAATTAATAGATTAGTAGGGGAGAGAGGGGCGCTTTTTCTGTTTCTCACCAATAGTTTAAAATCAGCCTTGATTTCTTGCTCATTTTTTTGAAAAATATTCCAAATAGCCTCGATTTTTTCACAATTTTCAACCTTAAATGTTCTTTTTGGAGTAATATTGGGGAAGTTCTTCGCCCCTTCTTCGTTCAAGCGGGCAGCAACGATTTCTCCGTTATACGTAATAGCTTCGCTATCTTGCAGTTGCGTAATTGCCTCCAAAATAGTTTTGTTTGGTAATAGCGAGCCTGCGATGAACAGATTATCCGCTGCCGCAAAGAAAGGATATTTCTGACTTAAATAATCTTGCGTAAGAGAAAAGGAGTTTGATAACGATAAATGGTTTTCCCATTTTTCTCTAATGGTTAAAATGCCCACACGAATATCGGCTACCGTACGCGTGAGCGTAAAAGGTTGCAGATTATTACGATTTTCGTCATCAAAAAATATAAGATTCATCATGCTGATTTTTTTATAAAAAAAACTGAGATTCCTCCGTAAAAAAGAATCTCAGCAAAAATACAAAATTATTTTTTGTATTAATTTTTCTTCTCTAAATATTTATTGTATTTATTGCGGAATTTATCCACACGCCCTGCTGTGTCAACTAATTTCATCTTTCCGGTAAAGAAAGGATGAGACGTGTTAGAAATCTCAAGCTTAACAAGCGGGTACTCTTTCCCGTCTTCCCACACGATAGTATCTTTACTTTTTACCGTTGATTTGGATAGAAAAGCATAATCGTTTGACATATCTTTAAAAACAACAGGTCTGTATTCTTTTGGATGGATATCTTTTTTCATTGTAAAAAAACTTAATATTTTCGAGGTGCAAAGATACAATTTTTTCTAATTAAAATGACGTGCTCTCTCTTTTTTATTTTTTTATTGTGAAAACGTCCCACCCATTTGCTTTAATTACCTCTTGAGCTTCTTGATTTTGCATAATAGCTCCTCCAAAATAGTCTAAATCATAATCGTGAGGTGTTGTAAACCAGCTGTTTATGTTCATAACGAGATTTAGAGTCGTAGGATTTTCGCCAATAGTAAAAGCGGAGTTAGGTACACGAACTTTAAAGTGGTTATGCACAAACTCAACAATTTCATCGTCTTCATAAATTTGTCCGATGCCGGTATGGAAGTGGAAAACGGAATTTGTTTCGCCGGTTCTCCATTTTCCGTTTATCATCATATAGTGGTAACCGCCGCCTAATACGAGAGGCCAAGCCATATTACTTTCAGGAGGATTGACAAAAGTGTTTGAGACATTTTTCTCAGGAGATAAGCCAAAGGTAAAAGCTATCGAGCTATAATCTCCTTGAGGCAGTTCGTCTGCAATATTCCAAGTAAGCGTAGAAGGAATAGCATAATCGACATAATGAATGGAATTATTATCTTTAATAATTACCGAATCTCCATCTTTTTTGTACAAAATAATATCGGAAATAAAAAATTGAATTTCATTCACCTCATAAAGATTTCCGGCGGCATTGGTATAAATCATTTCGTCAACTTGAAACGGATTCTCATCAACCGCAAAAGTAAACTGCAATTTCAATTTCCCCTTTTCCTCTACGGGGGCTACATCTTTTTTGCAAGAAAAGAGAGCAGAAGTAAGAACTAAAAGAACTAAAAATTTAACGTGGGTTCTCTTTTTCATTTTTAAAAATTTTAAATTTATCAAAGGTTAAAGATACAATTTTTCAATGAAGATAACGAGAAGTTACTTTTTTTATTACCCAATTGCGTTATTTGCTTTATTTTTTTATTCAGAGACAGGGGTTTTATCCCACAATTTGTAATAATTTTCTTTTTAATTTTAATCAGGGCGTGTCCCCTCGCTACGCTCGGGGTCGGTCTTCGGTTGCAAGTCCGCGGGCGGCAGCCGTGGGGACGCAAGGCGGCAAAAAGAGCTTACAAGCTCGCTTTTTTGCCGCCGCGTCCCCAGCGTCTTCCGCCCTTGCGGGCTTTCCACCTACGCCCTCACGCCGCCAACTTGCTCGTGCAGAGCATTTTAGGAAGTAGTGGTGGGGGTTGAAAACGGAAAACTTTCTATAAGATGCAAATCACTACCATATATTTGTTACTCATAGTCCGTTGTATGAAAATCAACAAATATATAATTTTGTGTTTTAATTTTGATTATGAATATTAAAGAAAAAATAGGATTAAGAGTTCGGGAATTGCGGAAAACAAATGGTTTAAGTCAAGAAAAGTTTTCATTTGAGTGCAACCTTGATAGAACTTATATTGCAAGCATTGAAAGTGGGAAGCGTAATGTTTCAATTGTTAATGTTGAGAAGATAGCAAATGCTTTTAATCTATCTGTTTTTGATTTTTTTGATTCCCCAATTTTTCAATAAAACACTATGATAAAAGTAAATGATTTTGTCGTATTGACAGAGAAATATAAAGGCTTAGATAAAAATTCTGTTGGTTTTGTAAAAAAAGTAACTCTCTCAAGGGCAAAGATTTTCTTTATTGGTAAAAATATTGAAATAGATGTTACCTTATCAAAAATTAAGTTTTTGGATATTACAAAAACAGGAAAACCGCATAAATATAAGATTTGCAATATTTGCCATATTTTGAAAGAGGATTATAAAGATTTTGACATTAACCAAACAGACGCAAAAGGCAGAAAGACCACACGTCCCACGTGTACAGAGTGCCGAAAAATAATTGATGGTATACCTCTCAAATCATCAGAAAAAAGAAGAATGAGAGAAGTTAAACCTGAAAAGTTTTTCACTTGTCCCATTTGTAAAAAGTCATCAATACCTTTTATAACGGCAAATTTGGTCATTGACCATGATCACGATACCGGAAACGCGAGAGAATGGATTTGTGACAGTTGCAACACAGGTTTAGGACGTTTTAAAGATAGTGTTGAGTTAATGCAAGAGGCTATTAACTATTTGAAAAAACATAAAAAAAATCAAAAAAGCTGAGGAGGTACCATTTCCAATCTTTTTAATGACAAGTCCGTATATTCTTTCGAGATTTCCATTCCTAAATAATTTCGCTTGCTCAATTTTGCCATTTTGCAGGTAGTTCCTGAGCCACTCATCGGGTCAAAAACTAAATCTCCCTCATTTGTCCAAGATAAGATGTGGTCAAGTGCGAGTTTCTCCGGAAAGATAGCCGTATGTTGAAATGCAATTTTGTCTTTAGTTGAACCGCCGAGTCCCACGGCGTAACTCCAAATATTTGTTAATGTTTTTTCTTCTTTTAATTCTGCAATTACCTTATTATTAACTCCATCTGCTTTTTTGTTTGAAACCAATTTTTCAAATCCGCTTCGTGCCGTTTTAGTTTTCAATGGGTTAAAGGTAGCAACTTTTTCTTTAGAGAAAACAAACATAAATTCGTAACAATTGGTGTAAGCATTAGAACGCATAAATGGTGTGTTCTTTTTTTGATAAATCATTATATCGTGAACATTAAACCCAATTTCTTGGAAATAAAGGCATTGTCTAAAACTTGTCAAACTTCGATTTCCATTTTTTATTCTATCACCGACAACCCAAACCACAACTCCGCCTTTTTTCACTACACGAAATAGCTCTATGGCAATATTCTCAAAATCAAATGAATACCCATTATAATCTCGTAAATCATCATAAGGGGGCGAAGTAACAACTAAATCAATACAATCATTCGGTAGTTTTTGCATTCCTAACAAACAATCAATATTGTAAATGTTATTTATTTCAAATTCCCCAACTTTCATAAATCAAAATTTTTAAAATACAAAGTTAGCAAAAACATTTGAATTAATACCCTTAGCATGGTAAAAGTACTAAATTGAAATTATAACTATTTGAAAATCTAAGGTTTATTTTTTTTAGCGAAGATGATTTTTTAAATAGCTCGCAGTATAGCCTTTGTTCATTTCAACGACCTTTTCGGGTGTGCCCTCTGCCATAACTTCTCCTCCCTGTTTTCCTCCTTCGGGTCCTAAATCGATAAGCCAATCCGCCACTTTAATAACTTCCATATTGTGTTCTATCACTAAAACGGTGTTCCCGCGGTTTACCAGTTGATTGAGAACGTTTAATAAAATGGCGATGTCGTCAAAATGTAATCCTGTGGTAGGTTCATCTAAAATATAAAAAGTGTTGCCGGTCTCTTTTTTCGACAATTCGGCGGCTAATTTTACTCGTTGTGCTTCTCCGCCGGAAAGAGTCGTGGAAGATTGTCCTAAATGAATATAGCCCAATCCCACATCAACCATTGTTTGCAATTTTTGATAAATGGAAGGAATATTTTCAAAAAAATCTAAGGCGGTTTCGATAGTCATTTCGAGTATGTCATTTATAGACTTTCCCTTGTATCTAATTTCCAACGTTTCAGCATTATAGCGCTGTCCGTTACAAGTTTCACAAGTAACATAGACATCAGGAAGGAAATTCATTTCGATATTTCTCATTCCGCCGCCCTTGCACGTTTCGCAACGTCCGCCTTTGACATTGAAGGAGAAACGTCCGGGTTTATAACCTCTAATTTTGGCTTCGGGCAAGCCGGCGAAAAGCTGTCTAATATCATCAAAAACGCCAATGTAAGTTGCGGGGTTCGAGCGTGGCGTCTTTCCAATCGGGTGCTGGTCAATGCTGATGACTTTATCAATATAGTTCAACCCGTTTATTGCACTATAAGGGAGAGGCTTTTTGTCGGAGCGATAAAAATGTTGTTGTAAAATAGGGAATAGTGTTTCGTTGATGAGCGAAGATTTGCCGCTTCCTGACACGCCCGTAACGCAGATAAAAACGCCGAGAGGAAACGAGACGGAAATATCTTTTAAATTATTACCCCTTGCTCCTTCGAGGGTGAGTTTTTTACCGGTTCCCTGGCGTCTTGTTGAGGGAACTGCAATTGATTTTCGTCCGCTTAGATAGTCGGCTGTAAGTGTGTCGAGATGAATAATTTCGTCATAAGTTCCGATAGCGACTATATCTCCTCCGTGTTCTCCGGCGCCGGGTCCAATATCTACAATATAATCGGCTGCCCGCATCATATCTTCGTCATGTTCCACCACAATAACGGAGTTGCCCGCGTCACGCAACTCTTTAAGCGAATTTATCAGTCGGCGGTTATCACGTTGATGCAAGCCGATGCTCGGTTCATCAAGGATGTAGAGAACATTAACCAATTGAGAGCCAATTTGTGTAGCCAGACGAATGCGCTGAGCTTCGCCGCCGGAAAGACTTTTGGCAGAGCGACTTAATGAAAGATATTGAATGCCTACGTTGCATAAAAATTCCAATCTGGCTTTAATCTCTTTCAAAATTTCGGCAGCAATGGTTCGTTTTCGTTCGTCCAACTTTTCGGGTAAGGTGATAACCCAATTCAATAACTCGGAAATATCCATTGATGCAAGGTCGAAAATAGTTTTATCGTCAATTTTAAAAAATAGCGACTCCTTTTTTAGCCTTGCTCCGTTGCAGTCAGGACATGTTTTTTGCTCCATAAATTGAGAAATCCACTTTCGTAGTGAAGCCGGAATAGATTCCACGTCAAAGTTTTCTAGGAAGTTGATAATTCCTTCATAATCTACAACGATAGGGGATAGTCCGCTAATTTCGCGTTTTACCCGCAAAGGTTCGTCGCAACCGTACAAGATGATATTAATAACATTATCGGGCAAGGCGTTGATAGGGTCGGAGAGGGAGAACCCGTACTTTTCGCCGAGAGCTTCCAATTGTCGGAATATCATGCTGTTTTTCTTCTTTCCGATAACTTCAATGCCACCATCTTCAATTGATTTTGAGGGGTCGGGAATTATCTTCTCAATGCCTACTTGCGTAATTTTTCCCAAACCGCTACACGTTTCGCATGCTCCGTAGGGAGAGTTAAAAGAAAAGGTGTTCGGTTCGGGCTCAGGGTAAGAAATGCCGGAGGTGGGACACATTAAAAATTTACTATAATTTCGAACTTCTTCCGTTTCATTGTCTAAAATCATCAAAATGCCTTTCCCGTGTTTTAAGGCAAGGCGAACGCTGTTCGTTAAACGTTTATTAGCCCCTTCAGTTATGGTTAGAGAATCAATAACCGTTTCAATATCGTGAATCTTATACCTGTCAACTTGCAGATTTAATGTTAATAATTTTATTTCACCGTCCACTCTGGCTCTCGTAAACCCTTGTTTTCTAATATTTTCAAAGAGTTCTTTATATTTCCCTTTTCTACCTCTGACGACAGGGGCAAGGAGTGTAATACTTTTATTGCGATACTTCTCTGTTATAAGATTAAGAAGCTCATTTTCACTATATTTCACCATTTTTTCGCCTGTAACATACGAGTAGGCGTCAGAGATGCGGGCGTATAAAAGCCGCAAAAAGTCGTAAATTTCCGTAATCGTCCCGACCGTTGAACGTGGATTTTTGTTAACGGTTTTTTGCTCAATTGAAATTACGGGATTTAGTCCGGAAATTTTATCCACTTCGGGGTGTTTCAAGTCTCCGATAAAGTGCCGTGCGTACGCAGAAAAAGTCTCTAAATAACGTCTTTGTCCTTCGGCGTAAATCGTATCGAAAGCGAGCGAAGATTTCCCGCTACCGCTCAATCCGGTAATTACAACAAACTTGTAATGTGGAATTTCCAAAGAGATGTTTTTAAGATTATGCTCCTTCGCACCACTAATAGTCAGACGATTTTCAAGATATTGATTCTCTTTCACTTAAAAAAAAAGTTTGGTCAGCAATTTGCGTGCAAAGGTACGAAAAATTAGCGGAAAACTATATATGCAGAAACCTCTTATTATGTTTGGGGTGAAAATGGGGGGG
>DUOL01000111.1 GCA_012838875.1 Bacteroidales bacterium
GATATTCAGAAGGTTAATAATAGTGAGCGTAACTCTTTTTCTAATATTTTACTTTATAATCAATTTCAAAATAGGAATCATTCATTAATTCTTTTGTCGTCATGTGGTTAATGATATTATTGATTGTTATTCAAAGTGTTTTGTTAGTAGCTACGCAAGCCTTTTTAAAAGTTGCGTTGGTACATTTTGGTAGATTTTCGTGGACGTGGCAATATTTTAAAACCGTTTTCACGACTTGGCAATTTGCCGCTTCGGGTATTTGCGCCTTAGCGGCGATGCTTCTCTGGATATACGTGCTAAAGCGTTATGAGTTTAGCATCGTTTATCCGCTGTTAAGTATAAGTTATATCATGGGACTTTTGGTTGCTCAGTTTTTCTTTCATGAAACAGTCCCTTTAACTCGTTGGATTGGTGTCGTCATTATTATTATCGGTGTGTTTTTTGTTGTTAAATAGAGTGTAAAATGAAAAAAATCCTCTCCCTTTCTTGTATAATAGTCAGTTATCTATTTTTAACGATTCATGTTTCTGCTCAACCATCAAATTTTAAGCAAGTTACTGCTAATGCTAAGGTTGAATTGGAACAAAAAATCTTAGAAGAATTTACGAAAGTTAAAACGTTACGCTGTAACTTTAAGGAGGAAAAGAAAATGTCCTTTCTTGATGAGGTGCAAAAATCTACCGGGATTATGCTTTTTAAAGCTAAAAATTTACTACGGTGGGAGTATAAAGTTCCCAATAATTACATTTTTGTATTAAACAATCAGAAAGTTTATCTCAAAAATGATAAAGGAACATCGCATTTTAATACCAGCTCCAACAAGGTGATGAAAACGATGAGTCAACTAATTATCGGCACTATTAATGGTGAAAGTTTAAGAAACAATGCAGATTTTAAAATAGATTATTTTACAAGTTCAAAAGAGTATTTAATTATACTTACCCCAACAGATAAAAATATTAAAAAATTTCTCTCTTCTATTGAGCTTTATTTAGATAATTCAACTTTCTTAGCAACTCAAATGATAATGAATGAGCAGAGCGGGGATGTTACGAAATACTCGTTTTCTAATGTTGAAAAGAACGAAGAGATTGCTAATAGTTTATTTGTATTGGATTAATATTTAAGATGTTACAAGGGTTTTTATACAAAATTATTGAGGAGAATGGGAACGGTGGCGACTGGGAATTTAGTTTTACTATTGGGTGGATTGAAAATTCTAAAATTCTTCAAGCTCATTTTCCGGAGAAACCGATTGTTCCGGGGGCATGTTTGCTTGAAATTGCAAGAGAGTTATTTGAAAAACATTTTTCTCAGAAATTTCTCGTTCAAGAAGTTAAATCTATCAAATATTTGAAATTAATAGAGCCAACAAAAGCCTCCGTTGTTACTTTTCAATTTATCGTTAAAGAATTTACTGAAAACAGGTATAAAGTTCAAATTGAAGTTTTAGATTTAAAAAATGTTTTCACAAAATTAATTCTCTTTTTTACTCCAATTACAGATGAATAATAAAGTAGATATAGAAAATAGCGGAGAAACTTGTGTTATTATACCGACCTATAATAATGCGTCTACTTTAGCTAACGTCGTTGCCGATGTTTTACGATATATCCCTCATATTATTCTTGTTGATGACGGTTCTACAGATGCAACGGGAAAACTATTGCAGGATTTTAAAAATATTGAAATAATAAGTTATCATCCGAATCGAGGGAAAGGATATGCACTTAAAAAAGGTTTTGCGTTAGCTTCGAGTTTAGGGTTTCGCTATGCCATTACGATAGATGCCGATGGGCAACATTTAGCTTCGGATATTCCTCTTTTTTTAGAGCAAATTAAAAAAACTCCTGATTCATTGATAATTGGTAGTCGCTATCTGGAGCAGGAAAATGTGCCGAAGCAGAATAGATTTGCTAATAGATTTTCGAATTTTTGGTTTAAAATTCATACCTTAAAATCTATTCCGGATACGCAGTCCGGTTTTCGTCTTTATCCTCTTGTTCCCCTTAGAAAAATCAAAATATTTTCTACACGTTATGAGATGGAGTTGGAACTTTTAGTTCGTAGTGTGTGGAATTTTATCCCTATTGTTCCTATTAAAATTTCAGTTTATTATCCTCCACAAAATGAAAGAGTAAGTCATTTTAAGCCTTTTCAAGATTTTTTTCGCATTTCGATTTTAAATACTTTCTTAACATTTTTTGCCTTTTTCTATTTTTATCCGAAATTTCTTTTTAAAAAAATTAGAAATTAAATGCTTTTTTATTCTTTTACTCTTCGTTGGTATTAAATTTTTATATAATTTTGCGGTTAGATTAGATAAGTTTTTGTTGTTTTAGTTTTGTTTAATTTATAATAATTAATCATTGAATTTTATGAAAAAGGTAATTGCTACGTTGTTATGTTTTGTGGTGTTTCATTTTGCAAACGCACAAACCCTTCTATACGAGAGTTTTGAAAATGGTTTCCCGACCAATTGGTTAAATGTTGATGCCGATTATGACGGTTTTTCTTGGCAATTAATGTCTGTTGCTAATGACGGAGTTCCGGCTCACACAGGGGATAAGAGTATGGTTACTTATTCTTATGATAACAGTACGTACTCTGTACTCTATCCCAATAATTATTTAATCACATCTCGACTTACTATTCCTTCCAATGGTGCTACATTAACATTTTGGCGAAGGGCTTTAGACGCTAGCTATCCCTACGAACATTATGAAGTTAAAATTTCCACTACAGGAACGGCAGTTAGTAATTTTACTAATACGGTTTATCAAGAAACCATCTCTTCGGATACTTGGATTCAGCGTACCGTTTCACTTTCCGCTTTTGCGGGGCAATCTATCTATATTGCTTTTGTTCATAATAATAGCTATGACCAATTTGCTTTTCAAATTGATGATATTAAAGTAGAAGCCACACAGGGTACTCCGCCTGACCCTCAAAATTATGCTACCATCATTTTGGAATGCTATGATATATGGGGAGATGGAACGGGCTACCAAATTTTATTAGATGCCGATGCCGTAGAATATGCCAATTTGCCAACCTATTTTACTTGCGGAAGCTCCTATGCCGCCTATGAATATTTATTACCAACTTATGCTGCTAGTAACGATTGGAGTGTGTTACTTTCAGGGATAGATTCTATTCATATACCTGCAGGAATCTATGATTACGTTATACTTAATCCGGGTTGTGCAGACTATTCAAGAATATGGATTGCAAGCGACCGATGTTCTCCTGCTAAAGGTGATGATTTTTATTTTGAAGGAGGAAGAAAATATCATTTTTATATAACCTTGCCGGACTCTAATGATTGTACAACATTAACAATTGATGGGACTCCTCCCGTTATCCAGACTAAAAATGTCGATTTGGGGGTGGGATTTACCGATGACCAATATTTATCATACATAGATACATTGTATGTCAACTATGGTGATGGTGTTCAACCTCATTTTAAGGTTTACAATTGGGGCGGAAATAACCCTTCGGAAAATGACTACAATGATACGCTTTACGTTGGAATTACGTTTAATGGCGCAGATTCAGGATTAGTTGGGTGGATTAATTATACCGATACGGCGTTACTCATTGGTTATGAGCAGTCCCTTTATTTTATAAATGATTTTTTGACTCCCACACAAATAGCTAATGCCGGTCTGTTAGGCGGAACTTATGAAATGTGCTTATATCTTCGGTTGGCTTCCGGTTGGGTAGAGCAAGACCCTATTGACAATACGCACTGTATTGATGTTATTTTCTTAAATAATACCGTTAATAATTATACTATTACGGCAACGGCAGGTGCCGGGGGAACTATTTCACCCAGCGGGACTAATACGTATAGTGAAGGGGCGAACCAAACCTATACTATTACACCCAACACTTGTTATGCCATTGCAGATGTGCAAGTTGACGGCATTTCCGTAGGAGCTGTTAGCAGTTATACCTTTTCTAATATTCAAGCCAATCACACTATTCGAGCCACGTTTACTCAACTCACTTATACAGTTACGGTTACGGCGGGAGCAAACGGGTCTATTGTTTATGGAACGTATACAGTCCCTGCCGGTACATCTCAAATATTTACGATAAATTGTGGAGATCAACCCTCATTTGTATTTGTACCGGCGAACGGCTATCAAGTTAACGATGTACTCGTTAACGGAACTAGCGTTGGCTCACCTATTAGTTACCAATTCCCAGCCTTAACGGGTAATGCCACTTTAAATGTCTCCTTTGCTGAGATACCCGGCGGAATGTTTTCCATAGCTGCGAGTGCCGGCGTTGGTGGAACAATCTCACCCAACGGAACAAATAATTATAGTCAAGGCTCAAGTCAAACTTTTACTATTACTCCCAACACTTGTTATGCTATTGCTGATGTGAAAGTTGACGGTATTTCTGTCGGTACCGTTACTACCTATACCTTTACCAATATTCAAGCTAATCATACCATTGAAGCAACGTTTGTTCAACTTACTTATACAGTTACGGTTACGGCAAGCGGCAATGGAACTATCAGCTATGGAACCGCTACCGTAGCGGCAAACACTACGCAAACTTTTGTCGTTAATTGTGGAGAAAATCCTCTATTCACCTTCCATCCGGCTAATGGCTATCAAGTTACAAGTGTTGAGGTTAATGGCGTAAATGTTGGAACATTAACTTCTTATCAATTTACGAATTTAAGTGCGAATGCTACTCTAAACGTAACTTTTGGTGGTGGAGCCGCCCAAACTTATACAATTACTGCTACCGCAGGATTGGGTGGGACAATCTCTCCAAGCGGAACACAAACCTACGAAGCTGGCGATTCTCAAAATTATACAATTACGCCTGATAACTGTTTCCGAATTTTAGATGTAGTTGTTGACGGCGTTTCCGTTGGACCTGTTACCAATTATAATTTTGCAAATATTTCGGACAATCATACAATTAATGCCACATTCCAAGCCATTACTTATACTATTACCGTTACGGCGGGAGCGGGCGGAAGTATTGATTTTAACGGTGTTATTATTCCGGAAAATAGTACACAACAATTTACTATTGATTGCGGTGCAACGCCGACCTTCAATTTTATTCCCAATTCCGGAAAACAAGTAATCGATGTTCTCTTAAATGGCAGTAGCGTTGGTTCGCCGACTTCTTATCAATTCCAGCCTCTCAATGGGGATGCAACCTTAGAAGTTGTTTTCGGCGAGGGAAGTGCTATTTCTCAATATGAGCAAAAGATATCTATTATACCGAACCCGACTCGTCATTACATCAATATCGAAGCTCCTAATTTTACATCTATTGAGATAATCAATTATTTAGGACAAATGATGTATTCAACCATACTTGACCAAGGGAAAGCCACTGTTGATGTGAAAGAGTTCTCTAACGGAATCTATTTCGTACGACTTTGTGGAGAAAATGGCATTATAACTAAGAAAATTATCAAAGAATAACGTCCTAAACGTTAATTTTTAACACATTAGTGAATAATGTCCGTTTTTAATGCTATCCTGATTTTGATATCGGGATAGCATTTTTTCAATTATCATTTATAGAATAATAATCATAATTTTCTCTTGGGCGTGCCCCCTCGTTACGCTCGGGGTCGGCGCCCGGTTCCAAGTCCGCGGACACAAGCCGTGGGGACGCAAGGCGGCAAAAAGAGCTTACAAGCTCGCTTTTTTGCCGCCGCGTCCCCAGCGGCTTCCGCCCTTGCGGGCTTTCCACCTAAGCGCCTCACGCAACCGAAAATGGGAGTATTGTTTCGTTGAGAATGGCGTGTATGCCATTCTCAACGGCGTGAGGGCGCAGCCGTATAGCCCGCAAAGGAAGGAGCTTTGAAGAGCAAGGAGAAAAAGAGCGACTTTAGAAGCTCCTTTTTCGACTATGCTATTCATAGCTCCTTCCTGCGGA
>DUOL01000112.1 GCA_012838875.1 Bacteroidales bacterium
CAAAAAGAGCTTACAAGCTCGCTTTTTTGCCGCCGCGTCCCCAGCGGCTTCCGCCCTTGCGGGCTTTCCACCTAAGCGCCTCACGCAGCCAAGTTGCTCGTATAAAGCATCTTATGAAACGATTTAAAGTGGAACGTAATTTGCTGTGCCACAATGGTAATAGGGTGCTTCTAATTTGCTCTCTTTTTAAGTGAAATTCGCATGGTTGTGCCTTTGCCGACCAGCGACTTAAGAACAAAGAGTTTCCCTTTATGATACTCAACAATAATTCGTTTTGCTAAGGTTAACCCGAGCCCCCACCCTCTTTTTTTGGAAGTATAACCGGGATTAAAAATAGATTTTTGCCGCTGCCCGGATATTCCTTTGCCGGTATCGCTAATATCAATATGTACCCACTTTTCTTCCTCAATAATGCTTAGAAGAATAACGCCCTTGCCATCTATCGCATCGACAGAATTTTTGCAAATGTTTTCTATGACCCACTCAAAAAGATAACGATTAATAGGTACAATAATTTCCGGATTTTCCGGAATAATAAACTTAATATCAATTTGTTTGGAGAGACGTGCTTGAAGATAAAGAACAAAATCTTGCAATACGGTTACAATATTTTCGGGTTGAAATTCAGGGATAGAGCCGATTTTGGAAAAACGTTGAGCAATCGTCTCTAAGCGGTGCAAATCTTTATCTATTTCTGTTATAATCGTCTCATCGACATTGTTTTCTTTTAACAATTCGTTCCATGCCAACAGCGCCGAAATAGGAGTTCCCAACTGATGTGCCGTCTCTTTTGACATTCCCACCCAAACTTGATTTTGTTCGGATTTTCTTGCGTAACTAAATAGTAGATAGGCAACTACAAGAAAAATAAGAATAATTATAAATTGAATAAACGGAAAATATCGTAATCGCGTTAAAACTGTTGATTCTTTATAAAAAACGTAACAAGTTCCTTGTTCCGGTAACTCAATTTCTATCGGCAGATTCACATTTTTCATTGTTTTCAACAAAATTTTCCAATCTACCACCTTAGAGGTATCAATATTTCCGTATGTAATAATTTTTTCCTGTGTACTGTCCGTAACAATAACGGGTAAAGAGGTATTGTTAATCACAACTTCCTGAAAAAAGGATTCGATTAAGTCATTTAAGACCTTACGTAATTGGGAATATATTTGAGATTCTTTATAGTAAATAACATTATAACTTTGTTTGTAGTAAGGGATTTTAAGAATTTCATACGCTTGCAATTTATCTCCCAATTCATAAATATTCTTCATTTTACCTATTTCAGGGTCAACGTTCACGGAGTAGTCAATATCTCCTTTTTCATTGGTAATAATTGTAGGAATTGTAGAATTTGAGGAGATAACATCGGTATAAAACGTCATATCTTCATCCAAGGACGCTTCATTGGCTTTTTTAAGAGCTTGCACTAAGAGTTTTGCTCGTTTTCCTTCTTCTTTTCTAATATTTTCAAAGAAATCTTCCGTGTAATTCACTAATTCGGCTTTAGCAGTAATAGCATCTGCCCAAATTTCAACTCTTTTTTTCTCTTCGTAGGCAATTTCTTGTAATAAAGTATTCGAGGCATAAATAATCAATATAAAAGCAATAATGGCGGTAAAAAAGAGCAACCATTTCCACCGTTTTTTATTTCTATAGAGATTATTTTTCTTTTTCATTTTTTAATTATAATGGTACGATTCCCACTATCTCACGGACATTTTTAACTGTTTTTTTAGCACTTTCTCGGGCTTTCTCTTGCCCCTCACGTAAAACCTTACGTAAATAATCATCGTTCGTTTTCAACGACAGAATTCTATCGTAAATAGGAGCTGTAAAGTTCACTAAATCTTCGGCTAATTGTTTTTTCAAATCGCCATACCGAATAGTACATTGGTCATATTGTTCATTAAAATATTGCAATGTTTCAGCTGAAGAGACGGCTTGTAATAAGGTAAACAAATTTTCCACGGCCTGTGATTTAGGCATTCCAGAGGCAGTCGGACCCGAATCGGAGACGGCACGCATAACCTTCTTACGTATTATTTCGGGCGAATCGGACAAGAAAATTGCAGAGTTCGGATTATCCGACTTTGACATTTTCGTTGTTCCGTCAAGCCCCGGTATTTTCACCAATTCTGCTCCGAAATTATAAGCAATAGGGAGCTTAAAAAATTCTACTCCGTAGATATTGTTAAATCGTTGAGCAAAATCACGCGTCAATTCCAAATGTTGCTCTTGATCTTTACCTACCGGCACTTTATCGGCATGATGTAACAAAATATCGGCGCTCATCAAAATAGGATAAATAAGCAAGCCGGCATTAACATTATTGGGTTGTCTACGCACCTTCTCCTTAAACGATGCAACTCGTTGTAATTCACCCACATAAACATTCATAGAGAGGAGTAAATTCAACTCACAAACTTCCGGCACATCGCTTTGCACGTATATTACTGCTTTTTCCGGGTCTAAACCTGCCGCTAAGTAATCGATAAGTACATTTTTAATATTTTCTTTTAAATCCTCCGGTTTCGGGTGGGTCGTCAACGAATGATAATCTGCAATAAAGAAAAAACAGTTATTCTCTTCTTGCATCGTTATAAAATTTTTTAAAGCTCCAAAGTAATTACCGAGATGTAAATATCCGGTTGGGCGTATACCACTAACAACAGTATCCATATTCATTTTTACATTTGTTATTTTAAATTTTCGAAAGCGTAAAACGCCTCTTTATATTTTTGGGGTATTTCTATTGACCTGAATGTTGCTCTATCGTAGCCGGCAAGAACCGACTTACTAAGAGTTTTAATTTCGTTCGTATTCAAATCTCTAAGCGACTGCATCATTTTAACACTCTTATTTCCAACATGATACACAGATGTTTCACATACAACACGATCCTGTATCAAAATAGGTTTCATAAAATCCATCTCAAGATGCACTAAAACCATAGTCAAGGTTCCCCAATCGATTTTCTCTTGCATAATATGCTCCAAATAGGCACTTCTTCCCACATCGAAGAAATGAGCTTGTGAGCCGTTATTAACGTGTGCGAACGGGTCTAAATCGCTCATTCTTATTTGAATCGGAATTGAAAAACGAAAATTGGGCAACGTTGGCTGATTCATAATCTATTTTCTCCTTTTCTCAATTTTATCTAATCGGTTTAATCCATCAATTGCAGGTTCAAAATTTTCTTTCAATTTCAACGAATACATATAATCTTGTCGTGCATTATCGTACTGTTCCAATTTTTCAAAGGCTATTCCCCGATTGCAAATTGCTTGAAAGAACTCCGGATTTAATTCTATTGCTTTTGTAAAAAAGGCGACTGCTTCTTCAAAATTTTGCTCATAAACCAAGTCAATATAACCAATATTATGAAGTGCTTTTAAGTGTTGCGGCTCGAACGTTAGTAGCTGTTTGTACTCCTCTTTAGCTTTTTCGATTTCTCCTAATTCTTGAAACATCAGCGCTAAATTATATCGGATTTCACTGTTTTTTGGGTCTACTAACAAGGCATTTTGATAGTAGGAAATAGCCAGAGGGTCGTTACGTTTTTGAAAAATATACCCCAATTCTAAAAACGCTTTAACTTCTTTCGGGTCTTGGTCGATTGTCAGTTGTAGCATACGAATGGCACCGGTCGTATCTCCTTGTTGTTTCAATAAAAACGCACGAATAAGGTGTACTCGAGGATTGTGATTCTGTTTTTGTAAAGCTGCATCTAACTCTCTATTACAATCTTCCACCATTTTAAGATGGAAATATAACTCCGCCAATTTTAACCTTGCTTCGTTATTTTCCGGCTCCAGACGAATCGCTTTTTGCAGCATCTCTTCCGTATCATCGGTCTTACGTTGAGCAAAATAGATGTCTGACAAAGAGATATAATATTTGGCAACTTCAGGAGCTAAGGCAATACTTTTCAATATATCTGCTTGAGCTTTATCTATCTCTTTATGTTCGTAATAATATTGGGCACGCAGATAGTATAATTCCGCATCTTTAGGAGATTTATCAATTTTTTGACTCAACTCCGCCAATTCTTTAGGTAAAGAGGCATAATTATTCTCTTTTTTTGTATTACAGCCAAGTATAAGTATGAAAATCGTAAGATAAAAACAGAATCTTCGTAACATAAGAATGATTTATTGGTTTGATTTGCAAAAATATAACTTTTTCCGTTAAAGAAGAAAGAGAGAAAAATTATATCCGTTAAGATTTTAATTCTACGGCTACCCACGCCGTTTTTCCGCCTAATGACGGATTTAATTTATAGACGGTTACTTCAACTTTTTCCACTAAAGGATACTTGTCTTTTAATGTTTTAATAATTTGGTAAGCCACGCTTTCAATAATATTAGCACTTTTGCTCATAATTTGCTTAATATCATTATAAACCGACTGATAATTAACCGTTTGTGATAAATCATCTCTCTTTGCGGCTTTTTCAAAATCTCCGCGTAGAACGACATCAACTTTAAATCGCGTACCGATTTCTTTTTCCTCGTTGTAGCAGCCATGGAAAGCATAAAATTCCATACCTGAAAGTATAATTTTACTCTTCATTTCACATCATATTGATAAGTTCTTCTATCATTTTTCGGTCATTCTGCAATCTTGGCACTTTATATTGTCCTCCCAGCTTATTTTTCTCACCTAACCACTTTATAAACAGTCCATTCGGAGCAATAACAATTTGCGGACGTTTTAAAATTAAATCATCTGTTCTTTTCGCCTCGTAATCTGAATTTAATTCCTTTAATTTTCTATCTAAAGTTTCTATAAAATTTTCAAGATTATCCGGTTTTTGTGTAAACTCAATCAACCACTCGTGTCCGCCGCTGGAATTTTCAACATTTGCATAAATAGGTGCTACCGTATACTCGTTTAAAATAGCGTTGGTCGCTTCGCACGCAGTTTTAATTGCTTTATCCGTATTATCCACTACTAACTCCTCGCCAAAAACATTGATAAAATGAGTTGTTCTTCCTGTAATTTTAAAACGGTAAGGATTAAGGGAGGTAAACTTGATAGTATCTCCCAATTTATATCTCCATAAACCTGTCAATGAGGTGATTACCAATTCATACACCTTATTTAGCTCAACATCGGACAGTGGAATAATTTTATCTGTTGCGACTCCTGCCTCGTTTATAGAAATAAATTCATAGAAGATTCCATGGTCAGTTAGTAGGAGTAATTCATCGGATTTTTTTTGGTCTTGAAAGCCGAAAAATCCTTCCGAGGCGTTATACATATTCATATAAAAGAGCCTGTCGTTATTCATAATCTCTTTATACTCATTAATATATGGTAAAAATGCTACTCCTCCGTGAAAATAGACTTCTAAATTCGGCCAAACATCGTTAATTGTCTCTTTACCGCTTATTTTCAAAACTTCTTTTAAAACAAGCAACATCCAAGAAGGGACACCCGAAAGTGATGTAATATTTTCATCAACAGTATTTTGGGCAATTTTTTGTAATTTCTCATGCCAATTACTACCAAGTAAAATTTCTCTATTGGGTGCTTTCAGAAAATCTCCTAAAACCGGTATATTATTCATTAAAATTGCGGATACATCTCCGCATTTTACTTTACAATTTCCGTCTAGTTCGTGAATGGTTCCTCCCAAGGTAATTCCTTTTCCATTAAACATTTCCGTTTCCGGAAAAAGATGACAATAGAAAGTAAGAGAATCACGTGCCGCGAGGTAGTTATTATTTTTTAGCGCTTCTTCTGTAATAGGAATATATTTACTTTTCGTTTGCGTAGTCCCTGATGATTTCGCCACCCAATCAATTCTACTATTCCACAACAGATTATTTTCACCTTGCATAATACGATTAATGTAGGGCATTAATGAATTATAATTTTGCACCGGTAATTGAATAGAAAATTTAGAGTAGCTCCAGCGGTTTTTCATTCCGAACTGTTTGCCGTATGTGGTCTTCGAGCCATTATCGAGAAGATAACTCAACCATTTATTCTGTGATTCAAGGGGTTGCTCCAACAATATTTTGATTCTTTCCTCACGTAAACTAAAGAACGCTCGTATTGCTGAATTTACTAATCTCATTGGAATGATTTTTTTAATATTTTTACCGTCCAAAAATACAAAAAAATGATTATACATTCATATCCCAAAATTAATATTGGATTAAATATTCTTAATAAAAGAG
>DUOL01000113.1 GCA_012838875.1 Bacteroidales bacterium
AGAGCAAGGAGAAAAAGAGCGCCTTTAGAAGCTCCTTTTTCGACTATGCTATTCATAGCTCCTTCCTGCGGACTTGGAGGCGGAGACCGACCCCGAGCGTAGCGAGGGGGCACGCCCTAATAAAAATAAAAATTAACTGCTTGATTATAAGGTGATTATTAAAACGTAAATTGGGATTTTCTTAAAAAAAATAAAAATTAATAGGAACTTGTAATTTAATTTGTAATTTTTTATTGTATATTTGTTTCGTCAATTGTACGTCTGCAAAAATTATTAAAATTCACTAAAAATATTAAACATGATAAAAAAAATATTAACGTACTTCGTTCTTTTCATTTTGTTGGTTAACACGTCAGTAAAAGCCCAAACCGAAATTAAAGTAGGTGTTTTTATGAATGATTTTATTGTAACTACTTCAGAACCTAGATTCTATGCTGATTTCTATTGGTGGTGCAAAGTTCCTTTAAGCGTGGACGAGGAATTGGTTGACGATTATGCATATATAGATTTTGTAAATGCTACTGCTGATATAATTAATGTTATAAACGAAAAAAGGGTATTTGAGGATTGTTATTACATTGCAGGCAATTGCAAGGGGTATTTTAATTATTACCCGGAATTTAAAGATTATCCGAGAGATAAACATAGAGTCCCTTTAATTATTGAAAGTGTTAATCATCCAATAGAAACACTTGTTTTAGTTCCGGACGAAATCACCTATTCAAATCAAGACTTTCAAGGATATAATGAAAGTATTAATGCTAACGAGTTTAAAGTATTGGGTGCCCATTTCCATCAATCTTCAAAAGTCTATAATACGAGCTTTGGAACTATTGATGCTGATACTAAAACCAGTTATTCCAGATTAAGTTATGATATAGAGATAAAAAGAAAATCTTTTTCCTATCAAATAAAGATAATTATTCCATGTTTGCTTTTGTCGATCATAGCCTATTTGGTGTTTTTTATTCCGGCGTCTAAATTAGAGGTGGTCGTTAGTTGTACGGTAACTTCCTTATTGGCTTGTATTGCAGTACAGTTCACAACATTAGGCGATATTCCCCGAGTCGGTTATATTACAAAATCCGATTTGATTTTTTACCTTTTCTATTCACTATTTTGCTTCGCATTAATTCAATCTGTTTATACGTATAATATGGAAAGAAAAGGAAAAGAAGAGAGAGCAAAAATTTTCAGAGTAGTTTGTAGAATTGTATACCCCTTCTTAATTTTCTTTGGCTTATTTTCTATTTTACACTAAATAAAAAGAAAGTTATTTTTTTCTTCGTCTAATGTTTAATTGAATTACGCAGTAGTCAATAAGCGGGGCGAAAATATTCATTAAAAGAATGGCGAGCATCATGCCTTCGGGATAGCCCTTGTTGGCGGTGCGTATTAAAATGGCAAAAATGCCGATTAATAGTCCGTAGATTATTTTTCCTTTTGACGTGTGTGGTGCCGTAACGGGGTCGGTAGCCATATAAACGGCGCCGAAGAGGAAGCCGCCGAGAAGTATTTGTGTGTAAGCCGGAATTTGCATAATAGGTTGTGTACCAATAAGATTGAATATTCCACCCATTAATAATCCTCCGGTAATTACGGATAACATGATTTTGAAACTAGCGGTGCGCGTGATAATTAAAATAAAAGCCCCTATTAAAATGGCGATTTTTGATGTTTCTCCGATAGAGCCTGGGATATTTCCGATACAAAGTTCTAAAATACTTGGTATTTGCGAAAGATTATCATTCATAATGTTCCCTAGCGGTGTTGCTCCTGAGTAGGCGTCTGCTTTCTCCGCAATCCAAACGTTGTCGCCGGAGATGACACTTGGATAGGCAAAGAAGATGAAAGCGCGTGCTAAGAGTGCCGGATTGAGAAAATTATATCCCGTTCCGCCAAAAACCTCTTTCCCGAATATAACGGCAAAAATAGTGGCTATAGCCACTATCCATAAAGGAATGTCAGGCGGGAGTATCAAGGGAATGAGAAATCCCGTTACAAAAAATCCCTCTGCAACCTGATGTTTGCGGCGTTGTGCAAAAATAATTTCGACTGTTAATCCACTGACGTAGACCACGATAACAAGAGGTAACCATTTTAAAAATCCATAAAGGAAAGATTGCCAAATCGAAACTTCTAAACCCAAGGAGGTGAAGTGTTGGTAGCCAATATTCCATAACCCAAACAAAAGAGATGGAAAAAGAGCAATTATGACGGTAATCATAATTCGTTTCATATCCACGGCATCGCGAATATGACACCCCTTTGTGGTTACGTCCTTAGGAGTAAGAAAAAATGTATCTACTGCATCGAAAAATGAGTGAAGAGGGTACAAGGGCTTTCCCTTCTCAAACTGTTTTCCTAATTTATTACTCCATTTTTCGAATATGTTCATAGTACTTAAACTAATTATAAGTTTCTTGATATAGATAAGCGAGAGCGTCTTGAATTGTTTGTTGCCACTCGATTTTTGAAGGGCATATCAGTTCGCATAAAGCAAAATCTTCGGCGGTTACTTCGTAAATGCCTAAATTTTCCATTAAATCGATATCACGTGTAACACATGCCTTATATAATTCCGCCGGTAGAATGTTAAAAGGGAAAACCCTTTCGTATAGGTCATGTAACATTAACGTTCGTCTGCTCCCTTGCAAGGAGGTGTGTGGAGAGTAGTGCTTTTTTGGAAAAAGAAAAGCAAGAAAAGTGTGTGAAAAACTCCATTTCTTTAAACCCGGCAGTAACCACCCTAAAAATTCTCGTTTTCCTCCTTCGGCAATGACCGTAATCTGTCTATCGTAAAAACCGACAAAATCGTTACAAGGTATTTGTTTTCCCGTTAAAATATTACCACTGATAATTCTTATATTTTCCTGTTTAATGTTGTTTTTTAAACTGTTTTCAACAGATGCTCCGTAGGTCATTTCAAGGTAATGTGGCGAGATGATTTCACTACCGCACAACGGAACTATTTTTTTAAATTCTAATTTTTTATGTAAGAAAAGAGTTCCAATTAATGTAATTTGCCAAGGGTCTATATGCCAAACGATTTCACCTTTCTTAAGAGGGGCAATATGGTGAATTTGAGTGCCGATATTCCCGGCAGGATGAGGACCTTTGAAAAAATAAGTCTCTACATAAGGGCAATTTTCAAAGAATGAGTTGTCGCGTGATACATCAAGGGAAAGATATATTTTTCCTTCCGTAAGATGTTGAATGATAGAGAGTCCCTTTTCAAATTCTTCGTTTTTATCTTTTAAGATATATGAATAGTTCGGAGCTAACGGAGCTGAGTCGAAGCCGGAAATAAAAATTGCTTTTGGTACATCATCAGGGTTGGGGATGCAATCAAAAGGACGCTGACGAAAAAAAGGAAACATGCCGTATTGAAGTAGCGTTTTCAAAATACTGTTTCGATTTAAGACGTCGGGTAGTGCAATCTCTTCGGTTGTTTCATCTTCATTCTTTTTGATAATAATGGCTTCAATGTGTCTTTTTGCACCACGTCTAATTTCGTGAACCGTTCCGGAAATAGGTGAGACAAATTGCAAATTAGGGTTTTTGTTAGAGGTGAAAAGGGTTGTTCCAATTTTTACGTTATCGCCTTCCTGAACTTTTAAAACAGGGACTAATAAGTCGAAATCGTCAGGTGAAACCGCATAATAATCAGAAAGTAAAGGTGAAGTTTTTAATTCGGCTTCGCCGTTTAATAAGTAATCTAAACCTTTTTTTATTCTGATAACTCTTTTCATACTTATTGTAAAATGAGTGGCAAAGATACGAAAAAGTAATAAAAAGTACTTTTTTAAAATAAATTCATTTAATTCTAATTATTCAAACCTTATCTCCTTAGCAGTGAGAATTTTGCAATAAAATAACATTTTATTTATTTATAATTAACACTTAAAGTTGTTTTGTCTTAAAAAAAAGTGTATTTTTGTCCTTCATTAAATTAAATAAAAAGTCATTATGGAAAAAGAAAAACAGAATAGTGAAAAGTTGAAAGTGCTAAATTCAACATTAGAAAAGCTTGAAAAGACGTTTGGAAAAGGAGCGATTATGCGTTTAGGCGATGCTCCGATTGATAATATAGAGGTAATTTCTACGGGTTCTATTGGTTTGGATGCGGCGTTAGGTGTGGGCGGGTTGCCTAAGGGCAGAGTGATTGAAATTTACGGACCTGAAGCGTCGGGAAAAACGACTTTGGCAATCCACGTGATAGCCGAATCGCAGAAAAAAGGTGGAATCGCCGCATTTATTGATGCTGAACATGCGTTTGACAGATTTTATGCCGAGAAATTAGGTGTCAATACCTCGGAACTGTTAGTTTCTCAACCGGACAACGGCGAGCAAGCCCTTGAGATTGCCGATAACCTTATCCGCTCAGGAGCGATTGATGTCATCGTGATTGACTCCGTTGCGGCATTAACTCCTAAAAGTGAAATAGAAGGAGATATGGGCGACTCCAAAATGGGATTACAAGCAAGATTGATGTCCCAAGCTCTTCGGAAACTGACCGCAACTATCAGTAAAACAGGTTGTTGCTGTATCTTTATTAATCAATTGCGTGATAAAATCGGAGTTATGTTCGGAAATCCGGAAACGACCACAGGAGGGAATGCTCTTAAATTTTATTCTTCTGTCCGTCTTGACATTAGACGCATGTCGCAATTGAAAGACGGCGACGTTGCTGCCGGCAATCGTGTGAAAGTTAAGGTGATTAAAAATAAAGTAGCTCCTCCATTTAGAACCGCCGAGTTCGATATTCTCTTCGGTGAAGGTATTTCTAAAACCGGTGAAATCATTGATTTAGGAGTTGAAAAGAATATTATTAAAAAATCCGGTTCGTGGTATTCTTATGGAGATAGTAGATTAGGACAAGGACGTGATGTCGTTAAACAGGTGTTAGCCGATAATCCCGAACTCTCTCTTGAACTTGAAACGAAGGTTCGTGAAGCGTTGATAGAGTCGTAAGCGAAAAAAATCCGAATATCAATGAGCCTTTTGTCAAGTTGATTTTTTAAAAACACAATTGTTTGAAAAAAAAGTTTAATTTTGCATTCTTTAAAATTATATTGTATAATGAATGATCCCTTTCATGAGATAAGGCATTATAACGAAGAAGAAGCAAAATCCGCATTAAGCCAACTGCTTGATAACCCTCAGTTTTTGTCAGCAATTAAAATGTTTTCTACCGAAAATAGCTACGACGAGATTATTAATGAGTTGAAGCATGTGGATTCCATTTTTAAGCTACAATATTCGATTATTTACAGATTTGTAAACTTTATTATTCAAAATAAAACAAATGGTATCG
>DUOL01000114.1 GCA_012838875.1 Bacteroidales bacterium
CGTGCGTGAGGGCGCAGCCGTATAGCCCGCAAAGGAAGGAGCTTTGAAGAGCAAGGAGAAAAAGAGCGACTTTAGAAGCTCCTTTTTCGACTATGCTATTCATAGCTCCTTCCTGCGGACTTGGAGGTGGAGACCGACCCCGAGCGAAGCGAGGGGGCACGCCCTAAAGAAAAAAATAAAATTATAAATTTAAAAATGCTTTAATCTTCTTAAAAGCAATTTCGGCGTGTTTTTTGTCTGCATCGTAAGTCTGTCCGGCGATATGCGGCGTGAGAATGACATTATCCATTTCACTTAACGTTTGCAAAGTGTTATTCCATTCACTTTTAGGCGGAATTTGGAGGTTGCTGTTTTCAAATTCCAATACGTCCAGCGCCGCCATTCGGATTTTTTTATTGTTTAAAGCGTCAATCAAGTCGGCAGTATTGACTACGGCACCTCGCGAGGTGTTAATGAAAATTGCCCCTTTTTTACAAAGATTAAATGTCTCTTTATTTATAAAATAGTGATTCTCAGGTATATAATTGATATGAATTGAGATAATATCACTTTTTTGTAACAACTCGCCGAGCGTTACTTCTCGAATCCAGTCATCGGGAAATCCGTGATTATATTTATCGTAAATCAGAATTGTAGAGCCAAAATGTCGTAGTAGCTTTGCAAAGGCTTGCCCGGTATTTCCGTAGCCAATAATGCCTACCGTTGCCGAAGAGAGCTGGTAACTTTTATTTTTGTTACGAAGCCACTCTCCTTGTCGCACCTCTTTATCGGCACTGAAAAGATGTTTTAAAGCCGCCAAGGTGAGCGCTAAACTATGCTCCGCAACAGCCGGAGCGTTGCCTTCGGGAGTTGAAATACAGGCAATGCCTTTTCTCGAACAGTATTCAGAATCAATATGTTCTATCCCGGAGCCAATCCGAACAATAAATTTTAATTCACTTTTAGCGTCAATTAACTTTTTATCAATAGGGAAACGGTTACGAATGATTAACCCGCAATATTTTTTAGAAGAAAGCAAGAAATCGTCATAACTCATTGATTGATTGACTTCACAAATAAGATTAAGGGAAGCTAAATTATCTATCAACGTTTGATGAACGGAATCAACAATTAAAACATGATTATTCATAAGAATATAGAAAGTGCGGTTTAACTCTCTTTTTGGTCTCTTTTAACGGTGAAAATTTCAAAAATAGAGTATAAAAGGTAGATAACTAAGAATGAAATGGCAAATAAAATTCGATTTTCTTTAAATACGAGCAAATGAACAGTAATAAAGATTAGATATGAGACAAATTTGATAATGGTTGCTAATAAGTAGTTAGAGACAAATTTTTTATTTTCTTTATGGATTCCGCGTAAAATAATATAGTGGGTAAATAGCATTACGAAAAAGAAAAAAAGTATGATATAGGGTAGTGAAGAAGAGGTATAAGCCGGGCAATATAGCTGCATAGCGAAGGTAATTCCGGTTAAACAAATTGAGAAAACAAGAAGTCGGAACAGATATTTTTTAAAAGTAATTTTCAGCATAAAATTTATTTTTTATTTTTAGGGGGGAAGAAGTCTCTTAAAGACAAGTACATAGCAATAGCGATGGAGAGCAAGGAACCAACAATTGTAAAGAGGGGTTTCGTGTTTAACCATTTATCTAATTTGATGCTACCGAATGTTCCGGCAGCAATGATGATGCCCATTTGAAAAGCCATGCCGGAATAGCGCATGTAACTATTAAGAGGAGTGTTTTTCTTTTTAGAAGAGCTCATTTTTCTTCTTCAGGTTTTTCAACAACGGGAATTTCGGTTTTTATATTTTGCATTTTGCAATTACCGACAAAATTTGCACCGGGTTCAATGGAGAGTTTGCCGGCTATAACATTGCCGATGAGTGTGGCATTAGAACGAATGCACAATAGCTCGCCCACGTTAATATTTGCTTTAATTTTTCCTTCAATTTCAATATTTTTGCAAACAATTTCTCCTTCTACACTACCGGTCGCCCCTACAATTACTTTTGCATTTGATTGAATATTACCCTTCATAGTGCCATCAATTCTGCAATCACCTGATGTAACAATGTTGCCTGTAAGATTTGAGCCTTCTGCTATTACATTGACTCCACTTTCTTGTTCGAAAATTTTTGCCATCTTATTATAATTAAAAGAATTACTATTTATTTTGATTATGCAATAATACAATTTTTACTGAAACTATCAGTCAAAAAAGTTGTAATATTGTTAAATAAATTTGGAAAAGTAATAATAAGTTACTTTTTTCCTTTTGTTTTGCTAAACTATGATTTAGTATAAAATATACTTTAATCCATATCTTTAATGCATCGAATGCTGTACCCGTCAGTTGTATTTCCGTTTGCGAACGATACGGCGGTATTATTAGCGGCTAATTCTCTTATTGCCATGTCGCTTGTCCAAAAATGGGCGCTGGTTCGATAGCCGAGACAATTGCCGTTATTAGAGAAACCGCTTCCGTAAGCATTGAATCCGGTTGAATTGGTTGCTCCTGTATTCCCTACCCAATATTCATGATTGTTTTTAGATTTAAGTTTTCCTCCGGCTACATTAGCGCCGCCAAGAGATTTAATCATACTATTCCATTCGGAAGCGCTAGGTACACGCCAGCCCTCAGGACATGGATTTGTTTTCATAGCTACCGAGTTATATAACAATCCACAATCTTGATAATATTGATACGTAGGGTTGTAAGCGTACCATGAACAGCATGCCTGTGTCGTACTCCATTGCGTAGGTGCGGTTGCGATGGTAATATTTTGTCCGCTTTTAGTTTTGGTAGATTTAAGATTTGCTGCCATCCAATATTTTTCATTAATAACGACAACTTTGTAATTGTTGCCGTTTCTGTCAGTTACATTTGTAATTACTTCTTTTTTCTCTTTACAAGAAACGGAGATGAAAACTAAAGCAATTAAAAGTAGACTTATTATATTTCTAGTAAAAAGGGCATATTTTTTCATTTTTTTCTTTTTTTAATTTATAATTGATACTATGACTATAATTAAGAGGACAAAAATAGTTTTTTTTAGAAATAAAATCTGCAATTTTATTTTTTTAAGTGAATTTTTTTTTAAAAAAAATGCTATTTGTAAATATTATTCATTAAGAGCTTCGGCGCCGCCGACTATTTCTATTAGTTCTTTTGTAATAGCAGCTTGGCGAGCGTTATTATATTTTAATTTTAAATCTTTCAATATTTCATTAGCATTGTCTGTAGCTTTGTGCATAGCGGTCATACGAGCGCCATGTTCCGAAGCTACGGAGTCGATTACAGTTTTATGAAATTGTACTTTTAAAATTTTCGGCATCAACTCCTTTAGAATAATTTGCATAGAGGGTTCAAAAAGGTAGTTGGACAACGTAGTCTCTTGTGTTGTTGAAGTTTTATTTGTAACAGGAAGGAAGTTTTCGATTTCAATGGTTTGTGTGGCAGGATTGATAAAACGATTATAGATAATCTCAATTTTATCAACATTTTTTGCTTCATATTCTTCAATTAAATATTGAGCAATTTTAGTAGTATCTGTGAATTTTGGTGCGTCAACCAGTGATTCGTAACATTGAATAACTTCAAATTTTTTACTAAGTTGCTCTTTCCCTTTTCGTCCGAGGCAAATTAATTTTACATTATTTTTCGAAGCTTGCGTAGCATATTTTTCTTCAATATGACGCTGAGCTTCTTTAATAATGTTGCTGTTAAAACTTCCGCATAATCCCTTATTGGAGGTAATTACAATAAGAATAACTTTTTCAATAGGACGTTGTTCAAACAGTTTGATATCTTCGTTATTATCTTGATTTTGAGAAACTTGCTGTAATAATTCATTTAATTTATTAGAGTAGGGGCGAAGTCCGAGAATGGCATTTTGTGCTCTTCTTAGTTTAGAAGCAGAAACCATCTTCATAGCTCCGGTAATTTTTTGAGTTGATTGTACCGAGCCTATTCTTACTCTAATCTCTTTTAAATTTGCCATAGCTTACTCTAAATTTCATATTTTTTTGCAACACTCTTACATATCTCTTCCAACTTGGCACTTATTTCATCATCAATTACTCCTTTTTTCAAAGTATCCAGTATATCTTGATGTTTTTCACGTAATGTTTCTAAATATTCATGCTCAAAATTGGTAATTCTGTTAACGGGTATTTTTTGCAGAAGTGCTTTGACTCCACAGAAGATAATAGCAATTTGTTCTTCAACTTTCAACGGAGAATATTGGCGTTGTTTTAAAATTTCTACGTTACGTGCACCTCGTTCGAGTACGTTCTTCGTAGCCACGTCCACATCGGAGCCGAATTTCGAGAAGGCTTCCAATTCACGATATTGAGCTTGGTCTAATTTTAAAGTTCCTGCAATTTTTTTCATTGATTTAATTTGAGCATTCCCACCCACACGAGAAACTGAAATGCCGACATTGATAGCAGGTCTAATACCGGCATTGAATAGGGAAGTCTCTAAGAATATCTGTCCATCGGTAATAGAAATTACGTTTGTTGGGATATAGGCGGAGACGTCTCCGGCTTGCGTTTCAATAATAGGAAGAGCGGTAAGCGAGCCACCTCCCTTAACCATCGGTTTCAGCACTTCAGGAAGGTCATTCATCTTAGCAGCAATCTCATCGGATTCGATGATTTTAGCGGCACGTTCAAGAAGACGGGAGTGAAGATAAAACACGTCACCGGGATAAGCTTCACGTCCGGGAGGTC
>DUOL01000115.1 GCA_012838875.1 Bacteroidales bacterium
GCTTTGAAGAGCAAGGAGAAAAAGAGCGCCTTTAGAAGCTCCTTTTTCGACTATGCTATTCATAGCTCCTTCCTGCGGACTTGGAGGCGGAGACCGACCCCGAGCGAAGCGAGGGGGCACGCCCTAATTAAAATTAAAATTAAAATGATTATTACAATTCTTGCAGTCTCTCTCTTCGTTGGTCTTTTTCTTTGATACTTTCGCGTTTGTCGTATTTTTTCTTTCCTTTGGCAAGGGCTATATCCAATTTAGCGTACCCGTTTTCGTTAATCCAGAGTAACGTAGGAACGACGGTCATACCTATATCCTGAAGTTTAGTCATAATTTTGCGAAGCTCTCGCTTATTAAGTAACAGTTTGCGAGGACGTTTCGGTTCGTGATTATAGGCACTGCCGTGGGAATATTCGCTAATATGTAGATTATAAACCCACAATTCGCCATTTTTAAACGCACAATAAGCGTCATTGAGATTCGCTTTCCCAAGCCGAATGGATTTAATTTCAGTACCCAGAAGGACAATACCGGCGCAATAAGTAGAAAGTAAAAAATATTCGTATTCTGCCTTTCTATTCTTGATTTTAATACTATTGTCCTTCTGCTTAGCCATTCTATTTTTTTGATTTATCCATCACTCTAATCTTGTACTCAATCTCTTCAACCTCTTTTTTAGCTGCTTCTATCTTTTTAGAAAATTCTTCACGCAATAATTCCGCATTCTTGGAACGTGCGAAAAAGCCAAGATTATTTTCTAATAAGTTGATTTCATCTTTGAGTTGCGTCATCTTATTTGTAAGGAATCTACGCTCTTTATCCAATATTTTCGTTGCATTAGGGTCGTTGAGTAGCGTATCGATTTTTTTTTTAAAATCGCTACGTTTAACCTCTTCCAAGGAAATTTTAAGGTCGGCAAATCGCTTATTGAGCGTTTCACGATATCTTTGATTAAGACTGTCTTTAACTTTCATCGGCACGTATCCAATCTCCGTCCATTGACGCTGGAACGCTTTCATGAGTTCTAAATTCGCTTCTCTATCGTCTGTAAATTCCTGATTAGCAATTTTTTCTATCAACTCTTCTTTCTTTCTCAGGTTCTCTTTTTCAATATCCTTAATATTAGCAAAGTAGTTAGATTTATTTTCAAAGAATTTATCGCATGCGCTTCTAAATCGTTTCCAGATAGCATCGGAATTTTTACGTGGTACCGCTCCGATATTTTTCCACTCTTTTTGAAGTTGTATGATTTCTTCGGTAGCTCTACGCCAATCCGTTCTATCTACAAGCGCTTCGGCTTGCATCGTTAAATTAAGTTTTAGATTGTAATTTTGAGTCTGTGTCTCTTTGATTTGTTGGAAATACTCTTTTCGTTGTTGAAAATAGGTATTCAATGTCGTTTTAAATCGTGTCCATATTTCATCGTTAAGTTTAGAAGGTGCAGGACCGAACGTTTTCCACATTTTAAGCAAATCCGTCAATTGTTCGCTAACTCTATTATGCTCTTTTATGCTATTTATTTCATGTGCAATGAGCTCTTCAGCTTGTTCGCAAAGAACCAATTTCGCATTATAATTATTCTTTTGTTCTGTGTAGAGTTTATCGTAGTAATCCCGTCTATTTTGATTAATTTGGTCTGATGCCGTTTTAAAACGTTCCCAAATCTCCTCTTTTTTATCTTCCATTACCGGACCGATTTCTCGCCACTCGTTATGTAGCTGTTGTAGCATTTTGAATGATTTAGTAATCGATTTTTCGAGCAGAAGAGATTCCGCTTTCTCACATAATTGAATTTTTTGCTCTAAATTTTTCTTAAGGTCCAACTCTCTAATCTCTCTACTTATACGTAGTAAATCATAAAATTTATCAACATTAAAATGATAATTTTTCCATAAGTTATTGGTTTCATTTTGCGGAACGGGACCAATATTACGCCACGCTTCTTGATACTCTTTAAATTTATCATTTTTCTCTTTCAAGGTAAGATTCTCATCAATAAGAGTTTTTAATCCTTCAATAATCTCTTGTTTAGCGATTAAATTTTTCTCTTTTTGCCGTTCTAAATTTTCAATAAATCTCTTCTTATTATTTTTAAAGGTATTTAATGCTTGATAAAATCTTTCTTCCAGTTCAAGCGGTTCCTCTTTATAATCTTCTTTATCTCCCCCCTCTTCAATAAATTTATTTAAACGTTCGCGTTTTAATTCTTTAATCTCTCTTGTCAATTTTGCTTTCAAAATGCCGACTCTGGATTTAATTACCGGGTAGTTCTCATTTTCAACTACTTTTTCCAACTCAGCAACAGCATCATCAATTGAAAGAGTATTATATTCATTTTCTATTGTTTCTATAGATTCTGTCTCAACCTCTTCTTGTTCGTCTTCATCATCTTCGTCCATATCCTCATCTTTATCCGAATCTTCAATTTCGGACACCATCTCGTCCATTACCGAAGAACTTTCTTGCTCTTGTTCTTGCTCTTGTTCAACATCTTGTTGTTCTTCTGTTTCTTGAACCTCTTCTTTTTCTTGTTTTTCTTGTTGCGGTTCTTGCTCTGCTTTCGGTTCTTCTTCTTTTTCTTGTTCCGGTTCTGATGTCGGTTCTTGTACTTGATCTTCGTCTTGTTCCGGTAACTCGTCTACTTGTTGTTGTTCCTCATTTTCTGGAGCCGTTGCCGTATCATTTTTTAAAATTTCTACTTCATCAGTAGTGATTGGGGCGTTTGTTTCATTTAATAATTGGTCTTCATTAGAAGCACCGGCGTTCACCTCAAGATTTTGATTTTCATCAAGTTCAGGGTGGGGAAGTTTTGTTGATTCCATGAATGTAATCTTTTTAATGATTTATAATTTATTTTTAAAATGCGTGCAAAGGTACAAGTTTTTTAGGAATAAATATAAGGGAAACTACAAGAAGACGACAATTTCTTCTACTAATAGGCATCTTCGCGATTCCAATCTTTAATAATTCTGTATTCTACTCCTTTGTTATTCAATTTACTTTGATATAAACTCCAATTATGAATAGATAGATTTTGAGACGATGTAGGTTGTAACTGACTAATCAGTTCGGAAAATCTTTTTTTATTAAGAATATTCTTAATTCTGCCAATCGTAACATGAGGAACAAAATTACCTTGATTAGGCTCAAAGCCCACTTCTTGCACTTTAGCTTCAATTTTCTCAAAGAGTATTTTCATCTCATCATTTCCTTCAAATCCCAGCCATATAACCGTAGGTTTGTAGCGGCTACCGAAAATAGCTATTCTATTCATTTTCAACTCAATCGTTGACTGTTTTTGAAAAATTGGCGTAACTTGTTCAATCAATGTAGAAATCTTACTTTCAGGTGTTTTACCCAAAAAACGCAAGGTTAAATGTAAATTTTCTTTTTCGACCCAAGAAATTGTGTCAAAAGAGGTGTTTTTCTTTAATTTTTGAAGAATAGAAGTAAAATTGTCATCTAATTCAATCTTGGTCGCAAAAAATAGACGTTTCATAGAATAAAAACAAATAGTTACAATAATTAAACTTAGGGTGTGAAAAAATATAAAAAAAGAATGATAGTAACTTTTAGGAGTTTCTATTTTTCACAATATCAATAGCCCAGTAGATAGCATTTCTAAAAGAGCGTTCGTCGGCTTTATTTTTCCCTGCTATGTCGTAGGCGGTGCCATGTGCGGGCGATGTTCTCACAATAGGAAGTCCCGCCGTAAAATTCACCCCTTCATTTTGTGATAGCAACTTGAAGGGAATCATACCTTGGTCGTGGTACATAGCAAGCACGGCGTCATATTTTCTATATTCACCCGAACCGAAAAAGCCGTCTGCCGCAAAAGGACCAAACGCATTGACAGATTCGTTCCACGCCTTTTGAATAGCCGGAATTATCGTATTTCCCTCTTCAAACCCGATAATACCTTCATCACCTGCATGCGGATTAAGAGATAAAACAGCAATCTTCGGATTCACAATCAAAAAATCTTTAAGTAGTGACGTATGTAAAATCTTCAATTTCTTCAAAATCACATCACAGGAAATTTGATTAGCGACCGCAGAAAGCGGTAAATGTTGCGTAACGAAACCGACTTTAAGGGTATCGGTTATCATTAGCATCATGCTATTTGGTGCATTAAATTGTGCTGAAAAAAACTCTGTATGACCGGGAAACTTAAAAGATTCACGGGGCATATTACTCTTATTGATGGGAGCTGTTACAATGGCATGAATCTTGTCACTCTTTAAATCTCTACAAGCATAATTGAGTGATAATTCGGCTAAGTGTCCGGCATCGTAAGTTGTTTTTCCGGGTTCAACCAAAATATCTTTTTCAGAAATATTTAAAAGATTGACCTTCTTCAAGCTAGGAGTATCAACATTGTTAATTATTTGAAATGAGAACTCGGGTATTTCAACTATTCTCTTATAAAATTGTACAATTTTAGAATTTCCGTAAATAATAGGAGTACAAAGGTCGATAATTCTATTATCTGCCAACGCTTTTATTATCACCTCATACGATATGCCGTTAATATCGCCGTGTGTAATACCAATTTTGTAAATAACATTCTCGCTCATCTATATGTATATTTTAATAATGAAAATTGCTACCTCCTACAAATTCTCGGAGGATTGAGGTTCGGGGGACATCTTTTTCGGGAACGGTTTTAAAATAAGATAAAAACTTCAATAATCTTGTTGCTTCTGCGTATTCGGGTTCCGTTTCGGGAACATCTTTCAAAATCTGAACGGCATAAGGTTTCAGCACACCGAGTTCGCAGATTAAAGAAGAGTTAAACATAATATCGGCATTTTCTTGATAAGGAAAAATATTCTTCTCCTCCCCTGCTCGCACGCTCGGCCAACGCCGTAATGTTTCCACAGGAGAGTAATTTCGATATTTATAATCTCTTATTAACCTGCGTATCAAACGGTTATCCGTTGTCGGGATAGGATTTTGACTATCTACGGATATAGATGTTAACGCTGAAACAAACATTTTGTATTTATATTCTTCCGGAATATTGGAGGTCAACTTAGGATTTAAACAGTGTATCCCTTCTAAAACAAGCAGAGAATTGCTTTCCATCTTTATTTTGTTCCCTTTCCACTCTTTTTTGCCTAAGGCAAAATTAAAAGAGGGTATTTCCACCTCTTCTCCCTTCAACAAACGAAACATCGTTGAGTGAAACAGCTCAATGTCGAGAGCTTCAAAAGCTTCAAAATCGTACTCTCCGTCACAATCACGCGGAGTAAATTCACGTTCTACAAAAAAATCATCAAGAGAAATTTGAACAATATGATACCCTAAAATATTAAGTTGAATAGAGAGACGCCGACAGGTCGTAGTTTTACCTGAACTTGAAGGTCCGCTGATTAATATCATTTTTACAGAGCCTCTATTAGCAATTTCATCGGCAATTCTCCCCAATATCTTTTCATGTAGCGCTTCGGAAATTTTAATTAAGTCACCAATTTCACCATTAACAATTTTATCATTAATATTATAGACATGAGGCACCTTCATTAGTGTTACCCAACGTTTATATTCGCGATATACGGAAAAAAGTTTAGGAAAATTGCGAACGGGAGTGAGAAAAGTAGGATGTTTTCGTGAAGGTAATTTCAACAATAAGCCGGTTTCGTACAAAAACACGTCAAAAAGATGAATATAACGAGTTGAAGGAAGTAAAAACCCATAATAGTAGTTAATTCTATCATCAAGCCTATACACTGAGGTAAAGATTTTACTTCGATACTTAAAGATTTCAGATTTATCAGTAAGCCCGTGCTTAACATACTCTTTAATAGCATCTTCTGTCAGCATCTCCACTCGTTCGAATGGGATATCAAGAGCAATCAGCTCACGCATTCGAGCTTTAATTTTATCGACAATCTCTTGTGTTAACGGCTCAGACAAATTTTCAAATTCACAATATTTCCCTCCTGAAATGGAATGTTGAATATATAGCTTTACAGACGGCAAAATATCCTTAACAGCTTTATAGAAAAGAAAATAGGCAGACCGTTTATACATAGCTTGTCCGTACGGAGAGGTAATATCAAAGAAAGAGATAACTGACGGTTTGTAAATCTTCGCATTCAAGTCACGAACTTTATTATTTACCAGAGCGCCCAAAATCGGATAAGTAAGTTTTATATTTTCTTGTTCTGCTATCTGTTGTAATGTATAACCATCATCAAGTTCTTTTCGCGTATTATTATTTTTGATAAAAATTGTAAGTTTTGACATAAAATTAAGTTGTTAAGGAGATTAAAGAATTATTTGTGCATTCCGAGTAGATTAATAGTAATCCAATCTGCGAACATGGAAATGAGGTCACGTTTATAGTATTTTTTCAAAATATATCTATCTGCCTTTCTATCACGTTTTATCTCTTCAGGGTGTATGAGTGGCATAATCGGGTAGGTTTTCTTCAATAATTTTCTAATTTTCCTCTTTTTTGCTCGTTGAAAAGCGATATTGGCTATTAAGTTCGAGCTCGGAGCAATGCACAAGCCGTTACGAAACCAAACATGAAAATTATACTGATATTCTAAGAAATCGATTTTTTTATTTTTATTCCACCATTTTGTCCAATATTTTAACTCTTTTTTTTGATGAAAATATTGTTTAAGCATGGTAGGAATGTCCACATCTTTAAGCTCTGTCATTTTCAAATCAAAATTTTCCCAACGATTTTTCCACGTAGCAAACCCCCAAAAAGTAGCATACGCTGAGAAATAGTAAGATGGTATCTTACGATGTGCCCGTTTTTGTACATTTCCTCCGCCAATATGAACAATGTCCATATTAGTTCGATATTTTTCTAGTAACTCTTGACAATAACTAAAAAAATCATAATGAGGTAAGGTGTTTTCAAAAAGAATTATCCCCTCCTCTTCATGCTCAAAAAACCAATCAATTGCCTGTATGGTTAAAGTTGCTTTCCCAAGATGTTCATCCTTGAACAAATATTCTACTTTACAATCCCAGTGAGGCAAAATTACATTTCTTGTTTGAAGACAATAAGCATAATCCATACGATCGCCAGGTATAGCACCGTCAGCGGCAACATAAAGTTTGGCAGGCTTTAATTCTTTTAAAATTTGAAAAAGATTGTGCACCGCTTCTACTTTATTATAAAGAATAATTAAAATAGGAACATTAAACATAATTTATTATTTTTTTTTGCAAAGTTACAATATATTTTAAATTCTGTTTTATTATCTACTCATTTTTAATTAGATATTTTTTTCAAAACGTGAAAAAGGCAGGTCCCGCAATAAAGTAGTACTCTCGATTAGTATTAAAATAGTTTATAAATTCTTGCTGAGTTAAAGCCTTTTTTTTCTTAATGAATGAGGAAAGTGTATATATTTCTAATCCAATATTTTCCGTTAAATATAAAAATATATCTGACGGGGCGGTTCCGTAATAATCGCTTGCTCCTTTTCCACACTCGAATAAAATCATCGGTTTATTTATCTCCAATATATTTCTTCCCCCTTTTAAAACTCCAAATTCTCCTCCTTCTACGTCAATTTTGATAAAATGTATAGGATTATTATGTGAGATTATTTCATCAAGGGTTCTTTTTTCGACTTCAATTTCTAAAATATCGGGATTAGCAATATCATATCTTCTCCTCTGTAAACCACTATAAGCAGGAGCATTTTTAACAAATTGAAACGTTGTTTTACCGCTACTATCTGCTAAAGCATACGGAAAAATTGTTGCTTTTTCTTTATATTTGGTTGTCAATTCATCAAAAAGAGACGGAATTGGCTCAAAAGCATAATGCGTACCATTATTTGCATACTTTAACATTAAATCCAATATTTCTCCTTTATGAGAGCCAATATCGATGCAGTTAAAGTGGGGCTTGACATACTTCTTAAAAATACGAAGTGTCAATCTATCATATTTTAGATTTTTTGTCAAATCTAAATGGATAAAAATCAAAAATTTTCGCAATATACTTTTAAGCCTTTTCATGAGTATTTTTAGCTAATAAATCTTTAATAACTGTTGACGCAAGAAAACAACCGAAAATAGCCGGCATATAGGAAATAGTGCCTACGGTGGTCAATTTATTAATTTCTTTGTCCGAATCAATTTGAACAGCTTCTGTAGGGACTTTTTCGGTTGAGAAGACAACTTTAAACCCTGTTTTAACACCCAAACGATGTAATCGTTTACGGACAGAGTATGCTAACCGACACTCGTAACTATCTTTGATATCCGCTATTTTTACCGAGGTGGCATCTAATTTTCCTCCCGCTCCCATAGCCGAAACTAACGGATAATTTTGTTGCAGTGCATGGTAGATTAGAAAAACTTTGGGGGATAATGAGTCGATAGCATCTACAACATAATCGTAGCGAAAAGTTTTTAATAATTCTATCGTTTTTTCATCTCGAATAAAATCATAGACCGTATGTAAAATTATTTCCGGATTAATATCTTTAAGCCGTTCTTCCAATACTTTTACTTTAGGTTGGTGAAGTGTCGAATGGAGGGCGAGCAGTTGGCGATTAATATTTGTCAATTCAACGGTATCGGCGTCAACAATCGTTAATTCTCCGATGCCTGCCCGACAAAGATTTTCAGCTGCATAGGCACCTACCCCACCCAAGCCAACAACTAAAACATGCTGTTTTTTAAGAAATTCCAACTGTTTTTCTCCTATTAATAACGCGGTACGTTCTTGCCAATGAGTCATAAATTTTGTTTAGATTTCCTTACGTAGTCTTGCTACGGGAATACTTAATTCTTCTCGATATTTTGCAACTGTTCGTCTGGCTATACTATAACCTTTTTCTTTAAGTGCTGCAACTAATTGTTCGTCCGACAACGGTTTCTTTTTCGATTCTTCTTGAATAATATTTTGCAAAACTTGCTTCACCTCTCGTGATGAAGTTCCCTCATCACCAATAGCTTCTGAAAATAGATGTTTTAATGGAATTATTCCGAACGGAGTATCCACATACTTTTTACTTGTAGCACGCGAAACCGTAGATATATCTACCTTAACTTTATTGGCAATATCTTGTAGTATCATAGGTTTTATCTCTATTTCATCTCCACTCAAAAAATATTGCTTTTGATACTCCAAAATTGCACTCATTATTTTTATTAACGTTAAATCTCTGTCTGCTAATATCTCAATAAATTCTTTCGCTTTTTTAACATTATCCGCAATAAATTTGTCATCGGACGAGTCAACTTCTTTTCTCTTTTTTTCTTGAAATTGATTAAATAACTCCTCATCTTCAGGATTTATAATCAACTTTGGTAAGAATTTATTATTAAGCGACAACTGTAGGCTATTTCCTGTATTAGTAATAATAAAGTCGGGAATAATTTGTGAAGCTGCTTCTTCCCAGATAGATTCAACGTAACCGGGTTTTCTATTTAATTTGGCAATTGTACGAATAGCTTCCTGTAACTCTTCACTAGTGATAGACAACTTCCTTTTAATTTTATCAAAATCTCGTTTTTTTAACTCCGTATAATAATCTTTTATTATTGTAGTAGCTAGTACATTATTTTTATTCCGTTCTTTATTTTCTAATTGTATAAGCCAACTCTCCCTGAGATTTCTTGCCCCTATGCCAAAGGGCTCTAACTGTTGTACAATAGTTGTTAAAATTTTTTCAATTTCGTCAGGAAGAATTTTGATGTTATAAGTAAGCAGTAAATCATTGGCTATTGTCTGATTATCTCCTTCTATAAAACCGTTCTCATCTAAATTACCTAGTAAATACTCAGCAATAAATCTATCCCTTTCCGTTATTGGCAATGCCTGTAGTTGTCTTTTTAAAGTTTCTTGAAATGTGTCATCAACCATTAAAGTCTTCTCGTAATTATCAGCAAGAAAATAAGTAGATTTTTCATAATAATCCTCTCCGTCATAATCTTGTTCATCTTCGACTTCATTATCAAAATCAAGATGTTCATCTTGAAACTCAATTTCCAATGAAGGGTTTTCATCAACCTCTCTACGAATGACTTCCTCAAGATCCGTGATAGGAGTCTCAATTAATTTCATTGTCTGCATCATTATAGGACTAAGACGCTGTCTCAATTCTTGACCAAGCTGTTGTTTCTGCCTACTCATGATTTTACGATTTTAGGAACCCAAAATCCTTTTTTATTATTTCTTCTTCTCGAGTTGTAATTTTACATCATTAAGCACATTCATATAATTTATAAAAGCCTGATAAGGAGATGGATAGACATCGAAGTTTCGTTTTACGGAGGTTTCGGCAAACCATTTTGTACTCATAAATGCAAAGTGATCGGCAGCTTGTAATCGCAACCAATTCATCTTAGCATTTTCATTTTTAGATTCTTTATATAAGTTTTCTAATTTAAAAAGCTGTTCAAAAGCTTCTTGTTGCAGCTCATTTCCAAGCCATTCGTTAGTATCTTTCTCGTCACTTGAGGAAGACATTGCCCACGGAACATGAATTGTCAAAACGGAGTCTTCTTCTTTTGCAACGTCTTGCGGTAGCATAAATGAAAGTTCTTTACGTTCGGCAATTTGCACAAAAAGATGATAAAAGAAATCAAAAATTCCGCTCTCTTTGGTATGATATTCCCCTATTGTTTCGTAATCCATAAAAAGATTTATATAAGGAGCGTCATGGGGTATATTGTTAAGAAATGAGAGGTACTTATCAGCTGTAAGTGGATAATGCTCCCACGATTTATTTTGAAAACGAAGTGTAATATCATCACAGAGATTATAATTTCTCATTAAAACTTTCAAATTGGTTTGAAAGGGATTGCAGTATAAATATCCGGCACTTTTCCAAGCCAGAATATGCCTTGCTCCTTCTGTAAGAACAACTTTATAACCTGCTTCCGCGAGCCACTCTCCTATTTCATCGGAATAGATAAGCTCCGTATTGCAAAATGAAACAGGAGTAACATCAAAAACTTCTTTTAATTGTTTTTCTTGCTTTTTAATTTGATGCATAAAGGCATCCTTGCCATATAATGAAGCGATACTATGAGAAAAGGTATTCCCAACTATTTCAACGCGATTAGTAGCTATTAGTTCTTTAAAACTTTCGATAACTTCGGGCGCGTGTTCCTTAAATAGTTGAATCGAATCCCCGGATATACTAAAACTTAATGAAATATCTTCATATTTTTTAAGCAAATCTAAAAACATCTTATTAGCAGGCAAATAGCAAAAATCGGCTAATCGTTTAACTAAATAACTATTTTGGAAATCATCGAAGTAGTTATGATGTTTATTAATATCAAAAAAATGATACCTTCTCAAGCGATAAGGTTGACTAATTTGGAAATGAAAACATATTTTACGCATGATATGATGTTATATTTTAATAATCAAAATTTTTAATTTCTCGGTAAAAGGGAAGCATAAATACCTTTCAATTTTTTCGCCACGTGTTCCCACTTTAAACTATTTACCTCCTCTTTTCCTCTTTCTGCAAAAAAGTTTGCAAGTGCGGGATAATGCAAAATTCCATAGATTGCATCAGCCATTGCATTAATATCCCAGAAATCTACTTTTATTGCATATTGCAATATTTCTGAAACTCCTGATTGTTTTGAAATAACGACCGGAACGTGTGCACGCATAGCCTCTAAAGGAGATATGCCAAAAGGCTCTGAAATAGAAGGCATTACATACACATCGCTCATTCCGAATAACAAATCTATCTCTTCACCATTCAAGAAGCCTGTAAAATGGAAACGGTCTGCTATTCCAAGTTCTGCTACTCGCTCAATCATTCTATTCATCATATCGCCGTCCCCTGCTAATACGAATCTTACATCCTTATCATATTCCATCACTTTTTTTGCTGTTTCAATGAAATACTCAGGTCCCTTTTGGAAGGTTACACGTCCTAAAAAAGTAACTATTTTATAAGGCACATCTTCCACTCGTTCTACCTCTTTTTGGTGCGGAATAACAGCATTGTGTAAAGTAAAAACTTTGCTCGGCTCAATTCCGTATTTTTCAATAATAATATTACGAGTTAAGTCGCTCACGGCACAAATGGCATCTGCCGCCTCCATTCCCTCCTTTTCAAGGTTGTATACTATTTCATTACGACTAAATTCATCTGACCTGTCAAATTCGGTAGCATGCACGTGGATACAAAGCGGTTTATTAGATATTTTTTTAGCCATAATACCTGCCCGAAAGGTAAGCCAATCGTGAGCATGTATGATATCAAAATCTTCATTCCTCGCTATTTCTGCCGCCACTAAAGCGTAATTTTTAACTTCTTCCATCAGATTTGCTCCGTAGGTACCGGAAAATAGATATTTTCTTTTTTCTGTTACCTTCACATCTTCTAATAGACCACTCTCCTTTTGATTTATAACATTAAAGTAATCGTCAAGTCCGACATAAGGTATCAGTCTCGAATTAACTTCTACATAGGAAATCTCTTTATGAAATTGAAAATAATCGGAATAGCGAGTATCTAATTCAACGTCACTGGCGCTGATAATTTTAATTTTTCGTTGATCTTCGTCTCCACTAGCTTTTGGCATAACGAAGGTAACGTCAACGTGGTTCTTTGCTAATCCTTGTGTTAAGCCGAAACAAGCCGTACCAAGTCCTCCTGCTATGTGAGGAGGAAATTCCCAACCGAACATCAATACTTTCATAATTTTTGTTTCATTTTAATTATCATTTGTCTAACTAATTGTTACTTACAACTATTTTCTTTTAGTTTCCAATAGCCATTTAATATATAATAATGCAGCCACGCTCCAAGCTTGCGAAATACATCCATTGGCTTTGTGTGGCGGATCGCCGTCATAAATTTCTGCAACTGTTGATATACCGTACTCCATCAAACAACTATCAAAATTAAACAGAATCTTCTCTAAAACCGGAAAAGCATCTTTTCCATAAACAGCAATCAGACCATCAGCAAATGGTGCTAATAACCACACCCAAACCGTTCCTTGATGATAGGCTAAATCGCGTTCGGCTTGCGTACCCCCATAATGTCCTTTATATTGCGGATCACTCGGGGAGAGCGTTCTAATCCCTTTATCCGTCAAAAGTTCTTCCCAAACCTTTTTTAAAACTAATTGTCGTATTTTTACACTAATCGGAGAATAAGGCAATGAGACAGCTATCATCATATTGGGGCGCACCTGAAAATTTTTATAATCTCCATTAACGTAATCAGCTAAATAGCCTATCTCTTTTGACCAAAAAGTCTCTTTAAAAACGGCGGGGAAATCTCTGGTTATTTCTTCCCATTCTTCTACAAATTTCTTATCTTTTCCTAATCTTGCCATTTCAATGGCAAAGCAAAGTGCATTGTACCATAAACCGTTGATTTCCACAGCTAAGCCTGTGCGCGGAGTAACAGGTTTACCATCCACAATAGCGTCCATCCAAGTTAAAGCCAGCCCCTCGCCGCCTGCATAAATTAACCCGTTATCAAGCATTTTAATATTAAATAAAGAGCCGTTTTTATATGCAGACAAAATAGATTTCATTGTTTCGCCATATTCTTTCCAGATTTTCTTTTCACTTTTGGTAAATGCAGTATACTGCTGTAAAGCTCTAAAAAACCAAAGCGGTGCATCAACCGAATTGTAAGCAACGGCATCACCTTGACCGATATTAGGAAATAGACCGTCCTTCATTTCCGACAGCATATCGTCCAATATTGTTTTACAAAGTTCAGGATTATTTAAAGCCAATGTTAATCCGGGAAGAGAAATAAAAGTATCTCGTCCCCAACGTCCGAACCAAGGATAGCCGGCTATAATTTCAGTTTTCCCATCTCTTTTTACAATAAATTGTTCGGCTGCATTTTGCAAACAATTAAAGAACGTTGAACGTGAAGTACGCTCCGCAAGCTCTTTTTCAAACAGAGCTTTTATTGTTGAAGGTGATATCTCTTCCAAGCCGATAGTAAAAAATAGCTCTTTTTCATTAACAGGAACAAAAATTCTTCCTAAATTTATTAAATCTTCATGCCCGTCATAACCACGCTTTATATCTTCCTCATATTCAATATCGTGAAACCATGTTGGCTCGTGTTCATAAACAACTGATTGCGAAGATTGTAAATAAATGGGCGTAAATCCATCATATAAACAATAGGAAACGCCATTTTTAATTTTACTAAATGAGGTATTAACAGCACTATTTTCATGAGTAAGTTGATGAATTTGACGAAACGCCAAAAGCGGCTGAAATTGAAAAGTCGCCGAATCAAAATCATCTTCAATAATATAGCGAACAATAACCCTATCACTCTCTTTTAAAAATAAGATTTCTTTTGTGAAATTAAATTTTCCTACCGTACAATGCAATGTCGGAATTGGGTCAAGGACAAGTCGTTGTAAGTACTTATTTCCTTTCGGGTCAATTGCCCCGCCCTTAAACTGATGAATCCCCAAATGGAACTCCATATCATTAATAATTAAGGTTTCGTTAAGATTGGAAACAAGCACATAACGTTCTCCGTTAAATTGTTTTTGCGGAACGATAAACACACCATGATATTTTCGTGTATTTAACCCCGAAAGAGTCGTAGTAGCAAAAGAGCCTGTCCTACTGCAACGCAGTATTTCTCTACTCTTAGCGTAGTTTATATTAACCAATTTCTCTCTATCAAATTCGATATAGTTCATAGTTTTCAAATTTTTGCAAAGATAATATGATTTTTTCAAATTGCTTACAAAGATAGAACAAATAAAGAACGGAAAAGTTTCATATTGATATGTTAATCCCTCAATATTTTCTTAAATCCTAATTTGTAGCTTTTAGACTATCAAGATAATTTTATTTTTTATCCGGGCGTGTCCCGTTCGCTAACGCTCACGGGTCGGCGCCCGGTTCCAAGTCCGCGGGCACAAGCCGTGGGGTCGCAAAGCGGCAAAAAGAGCTTACAAGCTCGCTTTTTTGCCGCCGCGTCCCCAGCGGCTTCCGCCCTTGCGGGCTTTCCACCTAAGCGCCTCACGCAGCCAACTTGCTCGTGCAGAGCTATTTAAGTTGAAAATGGAAATTGTTTTAAAGCTCCTGTTATTTTTTCAAATATCGTTGCATTTATACATTATAAAACCCTGTCCGGGGAAATAAAAAAGGAACCAAAAAAAGTTTTTTGAGCTTTCCCGCATCAATTTCGCACAATACTGTTTTTAAATGTATTTTTTTTATTATATTTGTAGACGGTAAAGGCAACAAATGAAGTGGAGAAAATGTCTCTTACATAAAAACGATTAGTAAAAGAAAGGAATTCAATGATTTTTTTTAAAAAAAATTATTTATTACATATTTCTTTTCTATTGCTATTTACTTTTAGCATAAGTAGCTCTTTGTGGGGACAACGTTACCTTTTGCGAACTAATGCTATTTCGAGTGCAACTACTTGTGCCGGTTTTATTTATGATAGTGGAGGAGCGGATGCTAACTACTCCGATAATTCTGATTCGAGAATTACAATTTTTCCAACACAAAGTGGTTTTGTAACCTCAGTTAGTGGAACTATTTGGACAGAAGTAAAAGATACTTTAATTATTTATGATGGAGATGGCATAACAGGTACTATCTTATTTAAAGGAGCTAGCCCGAGCAATGGGATGGCTGTTAACGTACCCACTTGCAGGTCTACATCAGGTCCGTTAACTGTAA
>DUOL01000259.1 GCA_012838875.1 Bacteroidales bacterium
CTTCGCTCGGGGTCGGTCTTCGGCTGCAAGTCCGCGGGCACAAGCCGTGGGAACGCAAGGCGGCAAAAAGAGCTTCTAAAGTCGCTTTTTTGCCGCCGCGTCCCCAGCGGCTTCCGCCCTTGCGGGCTTTCCGCCTGCGCCCTCACGCACGCCAAGTTGTTCGTGCAGAGCCTTTTATAGTGAATAAAAAAAAGAGAGACTTAAAAGCCTCTCTTTTTTACCTGTTTTATTAGCAATGTTTATTGTACAATCAGTTTATGCGTAGAAACGTGATTTTTGCTTTCAACTTTTAAGATGTATACACCGGATGCGGCTTGGTTGAAACTTATCGTTTCGTTTCCGTTAACTTGGTACGTAGCAATAACTCTACCGGTTAAGTCAAATAAAGTAACAATAGATTTTTCACTAACTTGAACATTAACTAAACCGTTAGACGGATTCGGATACACGGAAACTTGGTTCGTGTTAATTTCCGAAACAGCTTGAGGTTCTGAACTATAAGGAATTGCCAAAGCTGTTAACTGATCAGAAACGTCAGTAAGTAATGTCGCAGCACCTGTTGTTGTATTAATCATGTAAATACCACCTGAATAATTCCTTTCGTTGCCACTTGTTTGAACGTATAATGCACCATATAAAATATCATTCTCTCTATCAAACCGAATTTCTTGAGCATAATTAAGGTGCCCCACCCCTAAATCTCCAATAAATGTATGTTCGCCAGTAGTTTTATCAATACTTGTAATATATTCCTCAAGTGAAAGGGCAAATAAGTTACCATTAATATCAAATGCTATGCTTATTATATAAGAGTCGCTGCCCCCAACATTTGTAACAACACCGGTTGTAAGGTCAATAGTACCTAATGTCCCATCAAAATTTATGACATAAGCGGTTTCTGTGGTTGCATCATAAGCAAAACCGGTTAAATCATGTGCTCCACGCCAATATTTGTAACAGCGCCGGTAGTTGGATTAATTTTAACTAAAGGAAAAACTTCCGTATCCGCATAACGAATACCATAAATTTCATCACCGACATAATCAGCAGCTATAATAAAATCGCTGCTATCAACTGCAAGCTGAGTCATAAAACCTGTTGTCAAAGTTATATTAATAGGACCTGGACCTGTTGTACCTATCCCCTCATGATGACGTACGACCCAAGCAAAAGCATTGGTGTTAGGTAGCACATGAACGGTTTGTGTTAATGTGTTATTGGTTGTATTTTCATCCCCTGCCAAAGTTAATGTAGCGGTCAATGTATGCTCACCTTCAGCTGGCGTCCAGTTACCCATATCAATTTGCAAACTTTGCCCTGCGTTGATAGGTATATTAGTTACCGTACTTGTATAAGCACCGCCATCACTTAAAGTTAAAGACCAATTATTTTCATCATTCATTCCAGCGTTTTCAATAGTAACTTGTGGAGTTACAGTAGTACCTGAAGATACGATATTAGGAACAATACTTAATACCGCTAAATCATGTGCTGGAGCTTCTGAAATTACAATGTTACCGGTTGCAGTATGTGGTTCAGATCCCCACCCATTACCGTAAACAGTATAGTTAATAGTTTGATCTCCAACGAGTCCTGTATTTGTAACGCTAACTTGGAAGTTAAAAGTTCCGTACGAGAACGCACCCCATCCACTAAATGTATCTACGCCCCAAAATACGGTTTGCCCCGTAATAGTTAACTCTAAGAGAACCTGAGAATATTGGAGTGGTGTTGTAAGAGGATCGCTAGTGCCGGCTACATTAGGAACCATACCTGCCGGAAATACCATTCTTAAGCCATCCATATATTCTCCACCTGATTGGTGGTAAGTCATCGTAAATTCTAAAGTTTTCGTTCCATTTCTCCATTTTCTTGAACATGTGATGTCTGTTCCTGCCTCAATAGCTTTCGCCCCTTTTGTGGGAGAGATTGTTTTTTCAGTACCTAATCGGTTGGTTTTGGGTGCCAAACCGCTATAATTTTGTGCGTAGGCTAAACCTCCTAAAAGAAAAGTTAAAGCCAAAAATAAGGTAAACGTTTTTTTCATAATTTTATAATTTTAGTTTTTAAATCTAATGAACAAGCAAAAATAGTAATTTTTTTAAATTTCTTCGATTTTTACTTAAAAAAGGCTGTTTTAAAAATAAAACAGCCTTTTTTAATATCTATAAATTACTTTATTTATTCAATAATCATTTTTTTAATTAAGCTCTTCGTTTCACTATTTAATTTCACGAAGTAAATGCCGGGAACAAGATCTAAGGAGAGTTCTTTAATTGTGTTTCCGTTTGTAGTAAACTCATCACCGAAAACGAAACTTCCTTTTGCGTCAAAAATTTGATAGTTTACTTTGCCGTTCATATTGCTAAAATCTAAAGTGAACTTACCGTTGTTAGGATTAGGATAGATGGTAAGAATAGGGGTTTCTGCCGTTTCAATGCCTGTTATATTACCGGGTTTTGTAATAACAAATGTGGCAATTTGATTTTGACCGGAAGTATTTGTAATAGGATTAAAAGCTCCTGTTGTTAAGTCGTAATAACCAAATTTGTAAACATCACCGTACGCGTAGGTATATAATTTATTCGCTGTAGCATCAAAAGAAACATCTTGACCATAATTTATATTTATGCCAAGAGGACCGACAGCAGTTACAGCTCCTGTTGTAGGATTTATGCTGTATAAATTATCAGAATTTAATGAAGGACCGTAAAGCAAGCTATCATTTGCGAAATCCATAGCTATTATCATACCTTCTGTGCCTGTTCCAATAAGTGTTAATTCGCCTGTTTCTAGATTAATAGTACAAAGCTGAGGTAGATGCTCACTGTTAAGCAGCATTACATACATAAGCCCATTTGCCCAGTTATAAGCTAAGGCTGTGGGTGATGCTCCTTCAACACCTGTCATCGTGCCTAATTCTAAATATTTTCCTGCCGGATTAACGATTCCATAAGTACGATTATTATATATTCTATAAATATGGTTTCCATCAAATTCTTCTGACATTGGGAAAGGGGTATCTAAAGCATCTTCTGCCAAAAATGTGAAACTGCCATCTGTTAAATTAACAATATTGTACTTACCTTCATCACTGTTTAAAGCATACGCATCTTCCGTATAAGTATAAGAAGGAGGTATAACAGTCATATTAGTAGTGTTAGTGTTGTTTGCTGCATTTTCATCACCTGCCATAGTTAATGTAGCCGTCAATCTATTCTCACCTGCGGGCGGCGTCCAATTGTCCATAGTAACTTCTAAACTTTCTCCTACGTCGATAGGGGTATTGCTTACCGTACTTGTATAAGAACCGCCATCCGTTAAAGTTAAAGCCCAGTTGGTTTCATTATTTAACCCGTAGTTTTGAATAATAACTTGCGGTGTTACCGTAGTGCCGGGGAATACGGCAACAGGAACAGTAATCTCTTTTACCGCCAAATCATGATTCAGAGCTTCAGAAATCACAATGCTGCCGGTTAAAATATGTGGTCCATCGCCAAAACCATCACCATAAACGGTATAGTTAATAGTTTGAGGACCAACAAGTCCTGTGTTTGTAACGTTAACTTGAAAGGTGAAAGTTCTGCCTCGGTATGCGCCGCACATGCTATTTGTATCTACCCCCCAAAGTAAAGATTGACCGTTAAGAGTTAAATCTAAGTGAGCATCACGACATCCGTTTGGTGTGGTAAGAGGGTTGCTAGTGCCGGCTACATCAGGAACCATACCTGCCGGAAATACCATTCTTAAACCATCCATAAACTCTGAACCTGTTTGAGCGTAAGTCATCGCAAATTCTAAAGTTTGCATTCTATTTATCCAGAAGCTTGAACATGTGATGGTTGTCGCTGAATCAATAGCCTTCGTCCCTTTTGTGGGAGAGATTGTTTTTTCAGCACTTAATCGGTTGTTTTTTGCCAAACCGTTATAATTTTGTGCGTAAGCTAAACCTCCTATAAGAAAAGTTAAAGTCAAGAATAAGGTGAAAGTTTTTTTCATAACTTTACAAGTTTAGTTTTTTAAAATAATGAACAAGCAAAAATAGTAATTTTTTAAATTTCTTTAAATTTTTCCAATTTTTACTTTTTAAAACATCTATAAATTACTTCATTTATTCAACAATCAATTTTTTAATTAAACTCTTAGTGTTACTATTTAATTTCACAAAGTAAATGCCGGGAACAAGGTCTAAGGAGAGTTCTTTAATTGTATTTCCGTTTGTAGTAAACTCATCACCGAAAATAAAACTTCCTTTTGCATCAAAAATTTGATAGTTAACTTTACCGTTTATATTGCTAAAATCTAAAGTAAACCTACCGTTATTAGGATTAGGATAGATGGTAAGAGTAAGGGTTTCTCCAGTCTCAATGCCTCCTGCTATATTACCGGGTTTTGTGATAACAAACGTGGCAATTTGATCACGATTAGGAATATCCGAAATGTAATTAAACGCTCCGGTTGTTATGTCATAATAACCAAATTGTCCATCATCTTCATTATCACCGCATGTATAAGTATATAATTTATTCGCTGTAGCATCAAAAGAAACATCTTGTCCATAAAATATCTCTATACCAAGAGGACCGATAGCAGTTTCATCACCAGTTGCCGGATCAATGCGATATAATTTATTCGTATATATTGCCGGACCATAAAGAAAACCGTCGTTTGCAAAATCCATAGCAAGTATCGTAGCTTCCGTACCTATTCCAATAAGTGATAATTCGCCTATCATCAAATTAACAGTATAAAGTTCAGATGTATTATTATCAGCAATCGCCATTAAATACATTCGTTCATTTACCCAATCATAAGCTAAGGCTATAGGAGAACCTTCCGCACCTATCATAGTACCGATTTGAATATATTCCCCTGCCGGACTAACTACTCCATAAGAGAAATTATCACACACTCTATAAATATACTTCCCGTCAAATTCTTCCGCTCTTGGGAAAAGCGGATCATTGGCATCTGCCAAATATGTCATGCTACCATCAGTTAAATTAACTATATTATATGTGGCTAAATCATAGTTTAATGCATACGCTTCTTCCGTATAAGTATAAGAAGGTATAACTATCGGATTAATAGTTAAACTGTTATTTGTTAAATCTTCATCACCAACCAAAGTTAATGTGGCGGTTAATGTATATTCTTCTTCAGACGGTGTCCAGTTGTCCATAGTAATTTCTAAACTTTCTCCTGCATTGATAGGTATATTCGTTACCGTACTAGTGTAAGTACTGCCGTCCGTTAAAGTTAAAGACCAACTATTCTCATTATTCGTTCCAAAGTTGTGTACAGTAATTTTCGGTGCTCCCGTTATACCGGATAATACGGCGGTGTTCGGAACAATACTTGTTATCCCTAAATTATGAGCTAAAAGTTTCGGAATTACAATACTACCGGTTACAATATGTGGTTCATTGCCATAACCATCACCATAAACGGTATAGTTAATAGTTTGGGACCCAACAAGGTCTGTGTTTGTAACGTTAACTTGAAAGGTGAAAGTTCCCCCAATGTATGCACCACATCTACTCGCTGTATCTCTCCCCCAAAGTACGTTTTGACCATTAATACTTAAATTTAAGTGAGCATTAGCGCATCCATCTGGTGCCGTAAGAGGGTCGCTAGTGCCGGTTACGTTAGGAACCATACCTGTCGGGAAAACCATTCTTAAGCCATCCATATATTCTCCACCTGTTTGGTGGTATGTCATCGTAAATTCTAAAGTCTGTGTTCCATTTATCCAAGTACTTGTAGAAGTAACTGTTGCTACAATTGCTATAGTACCTTTTGTCGTACGTTTTAATTTTGCTGATAAACTGTTTTGATTTTGTGCATTAGCAAAGCCTCCCAACAACAAAGTTAAAACTAAAAATGAAGTAAGAATTTTTTTCATAACTTTATAATTTTAATATTAATAATTTTTTTAAAATGCAAGTATATATAAATTTTTAATAACTATAATTTTTTTTAGGGCGTGCCCCCTCGCTATGCTCGGGGTCGGTCTTCGGCTGCAAGTCCGCGGGCACAAGCCGTGGGGACGCAAGGCGGCAAAAAGA
>DUOL01000116.1 GCA_012838875.1 Bacteroidales bacterium
ACGCAAGGCGGCAAAAAGAGCTTACAAGCTCGCTTTTTTGCCGCCGCGTCCCCAGCGGCTTCCGCCCTTGCGGGCTTTCCGCCTGCGCCCTCACGCAGGACACACGAAAAATTGAGAATTTCAACCTGCTTTTCGATATTAACGCGCGTAACAATTATTTTTCCTATTTTTGTCAAAAAATAATTATGGTCACAGCGTCAGAATTCATTCGTACCCAAACCTGGGAAGTGATTTTTAATCCGAACGCTTTTGGCAACCGGAAGGAGGAGAAATGGGGGCTGATTAAAGCACAACTGTCGCAATTGTCTGTCTTATTTTCGGCTCACCACGTAGAATCCAGCACTATTTGTCAATCTCTGTTACAACGACTCTGTAATGACGGGAAACGGCATTTTCTCATTGTTGGCGGAGACGGCACGTTGAACGATTGCCTTAACGGTATCTTTTCTTCAGGCATTCCTACTTCCGAAGCCTTTTTATGGGTCGTTCCTATTGGTACCGGTAACGATTGGAGTCGTACGCATTTTTATCCCGAAGACTTTGCTTACGAACTGTCCGACTTTAAACATGCTAATTTTATTTCTCACGATGTTGGCGTTGTTAAAATTATAGGAGAAAAAAACTTTAACCGCTACTTTCTCAATATAGCAGGTTTTTGTTTTGACGGTGCGGTTATTGAAAATATAGCTCGTAAGAAAAATTCTTTTAACTCTTCTTTGGTTTATCTTTTAGGTGTCCTGAAAGTTCTTCTCTCCTATCGTCCTAAAAAAACTGTTATTACATCGAAAGAACAAACTATTAACGATAAAATTTTCACGATTGCAGTCGGCATCGGACGATACAATGGAAATGGAATGAAACAAGTTCCTAACGCAGACCCGCAAGACGGACTTTTTGATGTGGTCGTAATTCGAAAAATTTCAAAGCTAAAAGTTATAAGAAATATTAAAAAACTTTACTCCGGAACACATACAAAGCTCAAAGAGGTTACACAATTTCGCACCAATGAGCTGACAATCACCTCTAATTCTCCATTTTTCGGGGAGGTCGAAGGGGAAGTATTAAAGCAAGGAGATTATAAAATTGAAAATGCTCCCGACAAAATCAATATTTTATCTTTTAATCCCCATTTTAAATAGATTAATAATAAAATTAACAATTTTATAGTTAATCGAAAAACTGCTATGATTTATTTTTATATTTTTGCAATAAAAATTCATCGGTTATGCTCGCAGTAATCAATTGGACAGTCAATCCTGTCGCTTTTTCAATAGGTTTTTTAGAAGTTCGCTGGTATGGTATTTTATTAGCTACCGGTTTTCTCCTCGCCTACCTCACACTTTCCCGTATTTTTAAAGTGGAAAATTTATCGCAACAACTGCTTGATAAATTATCCCTTTGGACGATTATTTGGACGATTGTAGGTTTACGTATAGGACATTTTTTATTTTACGAGCCCGAGCAATTTATCACTGCCCCGTTGGAAATTATTTTACCTATAAGAGATGGTCATTATGTTGGTTATCAAGGTTTAGCGAGTCATGGCGCTGTTATTGCCATTATTCTCTATTTAGTCTACTTTTCGTGGAAACGGAAAATGAATACTTGGTGGCTTCTTGATAGATTATCAATAGCGATACCTATTGCTGCCGCTTTCGTTCGCATCGGCAACCTCATGAACCACGAAATTGTAGGAAGTATAACTACGGTACCTTGGGCGTTCAACTTTACCTATGGCGGCTACGGAATCGAAGGGACATTGCGTCACCCAGCTCAAATTTATGAATCTATTACCTATTTACTTCTCTATTTTGGTCTAATTATTTACTATTTTAAATTCGCAAAAGGGAAAGTCCCGCAAGGGCGAACTACAGGAGTCATTCTAACCGTCATCTTTACCGCCCGATTTATTATCGAATTTTTCAAAGAAGTACAAGTTGCAAAAGAGAGTCAACTTATTGCCGATATTGGCTTGAATATCGGACAACTATTGAGTATCCCCTTTGTATTGCTCGGCATTGCCTTGCTTATCTTTTCATTCGTCAAAAGAAAAATCCCGGTTTATGTTGAGCCTAAGAAGGTCAAGGAAAACAGGTAAATGATCCGAATAACCGCCGATATATTTCGGTCCTGAATAGGTGCGAAAAACTTTATCGCCCCCATACTTTTCGTCCGGAACAACCATAAAATCAGCTTTAAAAATATTTGCTCGGCGATTTCTGACGTATAAATGATTCTTCCCTCTTAAAAGTGCTTCTGAGACAATCATTTGGTCTAAACAGCCCCAAAAATCTTCACGTTTATGCGTTCCAATATTTGCCATTTTCAAAAAGCGGAACATAAGATTATACAATTCTCCACTCTCTTTCTCAAAATCTTTGGCTCGTAAAACCTCTAACATACTTTCATCGGTCGGATAGTCATTAAAATCGCCCATAATTAAAATATTGGCATTCTCGTTTTGCAGTAACAAAGAGTCCACTTTTTTTCTTACAACGGAAGCATAATAGTTTCGTTTGGGAATCGTTGCCGCATAACCGCTATATCGTGAAGTCCAATGATTTACAAAAAGATGTAGTGAATCTGTTTGCGAAATGGTGGCAACTACGTACAGAATATCTCGATTTTTAGAGTTTTTTTCAAATGGAAATTCTATAGTTAACGCCTCGCTATGAATAACTTGCACTCTATCAGGACAATATAATAGCGCCACATCTATACCCCTCGCATCAGGAGAATCATAATGCACAATTTTATAGTGATACTTTGCAAGTGGAGAGTTATAGCAGAGTTGTCGAAGAACGAAAAAGTTTTCAACCTCAGCTAATCCAATAATATCCGGAGGCTTCTCTTCGCCCAGCGCAATTAAAACTTTAGCAATGTTATTCACTTTGCGATGTAATTTCTTAAACGTCCAATGATTAAGTCCTGTCGGCGTAAAGGCTTCGTCATTTTTAAGAGAATCTTCTCTCGGGTCAAAAAGGTTTTCGACATTATAAAAAACGACTCTGTAAATTGAATCGTCCGCTGTTTGAGTGTAACTGTAAAAAGTTAGAAGAAGAGTAAGAAGTAGAAAAAGAGTTAATCGGTAGTACGTTTTCATTTGCTTTTTTCGTGCGAAGTTAAGCAAAACAGCGTGCTAAATCAAGCCCCGAAAAGTGTCGTTTTTCGACTTCGAAATTTGTAAAAATGACTTTTTTCAAATGAAAAGTGTCAATTTTGCTCTTTTCGGTTACTTTCCATGAGCGGTGGAATATTTTAATTTCCCCGCTTTCATTTTCTTTGCTCAAGTGCCTCTATATGAGCAACTTCGGCGGCGTGAGGGCGCAGGTGGAAAGCCCGCAAGGGCGGAAGCCGCTGGGGACGCGGCGGCAAAAAAGCGAGCTTGTAAGCTCTTTTTG
>DUOL01000117.1 GCA_012838875.1 Bacteroidales bacterium
CTTATATAAAATATTTATTTTCACATATTAAAATAAATGTTTTTTTAGATTGATAGAAGTTTTTTTTTAAAAATAAGTAATAAATGTACAATTATTTAATATATCTAGCGTTTTATTTTTGCAAAAAACCATTTTTTCATTTATTTTATAAAAGCAATATTTGATTAAAAACGGGAGAAAAGATAAAAATATGAATTTTAATAATTAAAAACTATAAATCAAATGAAAACAGCAAAAAATCGTATTATGTTAGTAGAAGATAGTCAGAATCTTCGCTATGTTCTGAAAGATTACTTTGAAATGTTAGACTATTCTGTTACTGATTTTGCAGATGGAATTTCTGCGTCTCAAGCTTTCAACAAAGGAATGTTTGACATTTGTGTATTAGACATTATGATGCCGGGAAAAGACGGTTTCACTTTAATGCAAGAAATTCGTAAAATAGATCCTGATATTCCAATTATCTTACTTACTAGTAAATTAAATAAGGAGGATAAAATTAAAGGATTTAAACTTGGGTGTGATGACTATGTAGTTAAACCTTTTAGCACTGAAGAGCTTACACTTCGTATTAAAGCAATACTTAGACGAACTAAGCGTTCAGACACTGAGAATAAAGTGTTGTACGAAGAGAAAACGTACAAATTCGGAGATTTCGAATTCAACTATAGCTCTATGGAGTTAATACATCCTAAAAAAACGCGATTATTGACACGTAAAGAGGCTGGATTACTTAAGCTATTTTGTGAGCACCAAAATAAGTTATTACCCCGCGAAGTCATTCTTCGAGAAATTTGGGGAGATGAAGACTACTCGGTAGGAAGAAGCATGGACGTTTTCCTCACAAAATTACGTTCTTACCTCAATATTGAAACTATTGATGAAGAGTACATTAATAAAGAAGGCGGCAGACGAAACAAGTATAAATTAGGGCATGAGCCGAAAGTTGAAATCGTCAATGTTCACGGTACCGGATTTATACTAAAAGTAAGAGAATAAAAAAGAGAATACCCCTGAAAAAGCCCTGCATTTGCAAGGCTTTTTCTTCTCTATTTTTATCATAAAGATTAATAGTAGATAAAATTATAACACAATAAAATATTATGGAAATTATGAAAGAGTTAAAAACATACATTGATAAAAACAAAGATAGATTTTTAGAAGAACTTTTTTCTTTAATTCGCATTCCTTCGATAAGTTCTAAAGAAGAGCATAAACCGGACATGTTGCGATGTGCCCAACGCTGGAAAGAACTAATCATTGAGGCGGGTGCCGACAGGTGTGAAATTTATGAAACCAAAGGAAATCCTGTCGTTTATGCTGAAAAGATAATAAATCCATCATTTCCGACTGTTTTAGTTTACGGTCATTATGATGTTATGCCCTCTGAGCCTAACGAGCTATGGCATTCCAAACCTTTCGAGCCGGAAATTAGAGACGGTAAAATTTGGGCACGAGGCGCCGATGACGATAAAGGACAGTCGTTTATGCACGCTAAAGCATTTGAATATTTAGTAAAAACCAATCAGCTAAATTGCAATGTAAAATTCATGCTTGAAGGCGAAGAAGAGATTGGGAGTCCGAGTCTCTACGGTTTTTGTGAAGAAAATAAAGAACTATTGCAAGCAGATATCATTTTAGTATCCGACACCAGTATGATATCTTTTGATGTACCCTCTATTACAACAGGTTTAAGAGGATTAAGTTATTTAGATGTTGAAGTTAAAGGACCTAACCGTGATTTACATTCCGGAATTTTCGGCGGAGCCGTGGCAAACCCAATTAACATTCTCTGCCAGATGATAGCACAAATGACCGATGAGAAGAACAGAATAACGATACCTCATTTTTATGATGACGTATTGGTTATTTCGCCTGAAGAGCGTACTTTAATGGCTAAAGCACCTTTTGATATTGAAAATTATAAAAAGGCTATTGATATTAGGGACGTTCACGGAGAAGAGGGTTATTCTACGATAGAACGAACCGGAATTCGCCCAACGTTTGACGTTTGTGGTATTTGGGGCGGACATACGGGCGAGGGGTCTAAAACAGTATTACCCTCCACGGCACATGCGAAAATTTCGATGAGATTAGTTCCACATCAAAACTCAGATAAAATCGCAAAATTATTCCAAAATTATTTTGAGTCAATTGCTCCGAAAAGTGTAAGGGTTACAGTTACATACTCTCATGGCGGTGAAGCATACGTTACACCTATTGACATGATTGCCTATCAAGCGGCAGAAAAAGCTTACGAAACGACATTCGGGAAAAAGCCCGTGCCGACCAGAAGCGGCGGAAGCATTCCAATCATTGCCGGATTTGAAAAAATACTCGGTATTAAGTCAATACTTATGGGGTTCGGCTTAGAGTCTGACGCGATACACTCTCCGAATGAAAACTTCCCGTTAGAAAACTTTTTTAAGGGTATAGAAACGATTCCTTACTTCTATCACTATTACGGCGAACTTATGAAAAAAACGAACGGATAATAGCTGTTTTTATTAATATTTTGTATTTTTGTGAATTATATTTTTTATTCAAAAAACAATTAGAATATAAGAAAACAATGAAAAAAATCATCTGGGTAATTCTCTTTTTTACGGTTACACTTGCATACGCAGAAAAGGGGTTTAAAACTCAATATTCGGAGACGGATACGAGCTATCAAATAGATTTTGTATTAACAAATTGGGATTTAGAAGTTAAAAATATTGACAATGTTTTATATCAATATATTTCATTCTCCAATTCAACAAAAACGAATAAAAAAGGTTGGGCTGAGCTTCCCTTTATCAGTGCTTCAATACAATTACCTGCACAAAAAAATGTCTCGTTACGCATCCTCTCTTCCGAGTACATTGAAGTGCAACTAGAATACCCGCTATTACCTTCACGCGGAA
>DUOL01000118.1 GCA_012838875.1 Bacteroidales bacterium
AACAGAGTAAAACAAAAAATAAAAGTCCTTCAGAAATACAAATGGCTCTTTTTTAGAGGTAGGTAGGTTTTAAAAAAAACAAAATTGAAAAATTATTCTCATTGATTTTCAATGACTTAGTAAATATTATAGATTATTTTTCATTTTAGTCGGTTAATAGTGATTTTTTAAAAATGATACCCAAAAAATAGAATAAATTTTGACTGTTTAAGAGAGAAATGGTTTAATTTGAGGCGCGAAAACAAGAATGAACTCCAAAAATTGAGAAAAAAATAGTACCTTTGTTTTTAGTATTAATCAATTAAAAAATCAAGAGTATGAGCGAAGCAATCTTATGCCCCCATTGTAATTCAGAGTATACGTACGAAAATGGCAATCTTTACGCTTGTTCCCAATGTTTTTTTGAGTGGGACCCCGCTAATGTTGAAATCATGGGTGAGGATAGCTTGGTCGTTTTAGATGCCAATGGGAATCCGTTGCAAGACGGGGATAGTGTCATCGTAATTAAGGATTTGCCGGTAAAGGGTGCTCCCAAACCTATAAAAGCAGGAACAAAAGTCAAAAATATCAGATTGACAGACGGAGACCATAATATCAGTTGTCGCATCGATGGGTTTGGCTCTATGGCTCTCAAATCCGAGTTTGTGAAAAAAGGATAGAAAATTTGTAAAATAAGACGATTTTCAGTCAATCGGTTTATTTTTTTCTTTAACTTTGTTGAATTATTTTTAACCTTCAAAAAGAACATATTATGAAAAACAATTGTGATTTAAAATTGATTGTTGCATCTATTATTTTTGTAATTGGTGCAGGCTTATTAGGTTTTTTTATTTATAAAGGATTGAAAACCTTTAGTGATAAAGATAGGGTGGTAACGGTTAAAGGATTAGCGGAGATGAACATGGAAGCCTATGCCGCAACGATAGATATCTATTTCTCCTTTTCAGGCGACGAGTTAAAAGAACTCATTGCCAAAGCGGATAACAAAAGAGAGGTGATTATAGAATATCTTACCTCCATCGGATTTAAAACCGAAGCTATCGAAACCGCAAACTTATCCGTTTATGACAGAGAAGAATACTACACTACACAATGGAGAAACGGGCAGGAAGTGAAAGTTAAAGTTGACCGTTATACTGTCGGACAGGGTTTAACTTTATCAGGTGTAGATGTGAAAAAATGTGAAGATTTGACGTCACAAATAAAATTGGATTTGATTAGCAAAGATCTTACTTCGGAAGTAACGAGCGATTATAAGTTCCCAGAGTTGAACACAATAAAACCGCAATTGATTGCAGAAAGCACCAAAAATGCACGGATTGCCGGCGAACAGTTTGCTAATGACTCTCAGGCTAAATTAGGTAAAATTAAAACAGCATCACAAGGGCAAATTACTCTTGCCGGAAGGTACTATTATTATGATGAAGAATCCTCCAGCGTTCCGGAAGAGCCTTACTTGCAAAAGGCGAGAGTGGTAAGTACCATAGTATTCTTTTTGGAATAATAAAAAAATATTCCAAAAAAATAAAAAATAACGCATAAATATTTTTTTAAAAAAACGAAAAAAAAGCGTTATTTTTTAGGGAGAGGTATTAGTTTTTAATCTTCTACCTCTCATTTTTTCGTTTAAACGCCTATGTACGAGCAAGTTGGCTGCGTGAGGGCGCAGGCGGAAAGCCCGCAAGGGCGGAAGCCGCTGGGGACGCGGCGGCAAAAAAGCGACTTTAGAAGCTCTTTTTGCCGCCTTGCGACCCCACGGCTTGTGCCCGCGGACTTGCAGCCGTAGACCAACCCGTGAGCGTTAGCGAACGGGGCACGCCCTAAAGAAAATTATGATTATTATTTTTATGGTATTGCGATTGGGAAAAATGATTTTCGTGAAAATTCTGTAATAAAAAAATATCGCCTATTTGGTTTGTTTATGTTACTTTTGTAGCGAAATTTGTGTTTATGAAAATTCTTCGTTCTATTCTTTTTTGGTTGAGAAATGCTCGTTGTGTGGCATTGCCTCAAAGTCTATTTCCTGCTTTAATAGCTTTGAAATTGGCGTATCCGCAAGCGGGCTTCTCTTGGCAATATGCGATTTTGGCTCTATTTGGCGTAGTTTTTGCGCATTTAAGTGCTAATCTTTTTGATGATTATTTTGATTTTAAACAGTCCGGCGGCTGCCATCGCGAGATTTTGGCTTCGTCGGGACTGAAAGTGCGAATTGCTAAATGCAATTATATAACATCAGGCGAAACTACGACTAAAAGACTTTTTCAGGTTGCTTCATCTTTTGCCGTAATGGCCTTGTTCATTGGCTGTTACATCGGCTTTCATCGTGGCTTCCCCATTTTTTTAATAGCGATATTGGGTGGTTTTCTTCTCTTTTTTTATTCCGCTAAACCGCTAAAACTTTCGTATCGCGGATTAGGAGAGATTATTGTTACACTCCTTTTCGGTCCTCTTTTGATGAGCGGCGTCTATTATGCCGCCGTTGGCGATTTGCCTCTTCTCTTATGGTTTATTTCTTTCCCGATGGGGATTTTAGCAGGAAATGTCCTATATACTCACTCTATTTTGGATTTTGCCTCAGACGAAAAAGCCCTAAAAATTACCTTAGCTCGTTGGCTTAAAACACCGACAAAAATGTTAATAGCGGCTTTTTTATTTATCTTTTCTCCTTATCTCATTATTCTAATCGGCGTTTTTTTTAAAATTGTCAATATTTCCCTCCTTTTGGTCTTTTTCTCTCTACCTTTGGCGATTATGCTATTTTATCTTCTTTATCAATTTCTCTATTTTCCTGATAAAAAATTTAAGCCGGTGTGGTGGATAAAGCCAATGGAGAGGTGGGAGAAAATTGAAGAGCTTGGTATTGATTGGTTTATGATTCGTTGGTATTTGGCGAGAAATATGATGATATATTTCTCTTTACTCCTATTTTTATCTCTATTTTTCTAAAAAATCAAGATTTAAAAGTTTAATTTATATTTTTCTACTAAAAAAAGCGTTTATTTATAAATTGTCTTGCTAAGAATGAAAAAAAAATACATTTTCTTTTTTATAATTTCATTTTCTCTTGTCAGATTGTCGGCGCAATTGCCTGTGGGGACTTTTCGTGAGCATCTTCCCTACGATAATTTTAAATCCGTAGCGGTTGCCCCGGATGCCGTTTATGCTGCCGGCGAAACAAGTATTCTCCGTTTCAATAAACAAGATAAATCTCTGTCTACTTGGTCTAAAATTGACGGCTTATCTGATGTTGGGATATCAAAACTCTATTATCTCAATGAAAAAAATACTCTCATTATAGCTTATCAAAATGCAAATCTTGATTTTGTAAAGGAGAATCAATTGTTAAATATGCCGGATATTAAAAATAAGCAAATTATTGGTTCCAAGACAATTAATAATTTTTTTGTTTATGATAATTACCTTTATTTGTCGTGTGGTTTCGGCGTTGTAGTTTTAAATACGGATAATTTTTTGGTCAAAGAGACCTGGTTTACGCGGACTGCCAACAAAAATTACGAAGTGAAAGAGATGACAGCAAGTCGAAATAAGTTTTTCATTGCTACCGATGACGGTCTCTTTTTTACACCAACAAACAATCCCAATATTGCCGATTTTTCCACGTGGGAACCTTTAATAGAAGCAGGAAATGGTAATTATATTGCTCTGAAATATTTTAATGGAAATTTAATTGCTCAAAAATATGATAGTTCCTCAGGGACGGACTCGCTTTTTGTTTACAATCACAATGATTGGCGTTATATTGATGAAATAAATTATGAAGAACTTCGGGCTATTGATGTCAGGGGAGCAGAGATGTTAATTTGTGAGAAATATAGATTGAAAGTGTACGATACGCAATTTCAACTTATCTATACGGTAAACAGTTGGTACAACCGTTATTATGAAAATGGTCAAGATGCCAAATTTGACGGTACGGACGATATTTGGATTGGAGATAGGGTAAACGGATTAGTAAAAATAAATAGAAGATTCAATAAAAAAGAATTCTATTTCTTAGACGGTCCTCATTCCTATTTAGCTCATCAAATAGATAGTAGAAATGGGAACCTTGCTGTTGTTCCCGGGTCTAATGTAAATTATCAAAAGAGTTATACACAGGGGAATTTCAGTTATTTGTATAATAAGAAATGGGGAATTTGCCTTTTTTCAGCTTATGATAATCTCTTTGCTGTACAACTTTCCGATTTATGTTGCGTAGCAATCAATCCAAAGAATAGTCAAGAAGTGTTTGCCGGTTCTTGGGGGCAGGGGTTAGTGCAATATAACACAGACGCACCCCCGACACTTTACAATCCGGAAAATAGCTTGTTGCAATATAGTACGGTGCATGAGGGGTTGGTTTTTGTCGGAGACGTTACATTTGATAACAACGGACGATTGTGGATGACCAACTCTTTTTGTGCTAATCCGATTTGTATGCGACAAGCCGATAATAGATGGTTCTCTTTTAGCTTAAATCCCTATTTAGTCGGAAGTAATGTTATAGATAAAATATTAGTAGATTCTCGAAATTACAAATGGGTAACCGCTCCTCAACTTAATAAATTGGTCGTTTTTTCTGAAAACGGCACTCCGTCTAATCCGTCCGATGATAAAATCCGAAATGTTGACCTAAATACGTTGGCGAATGTCAAAACAAGCACGATTACCTGTTTAGCCGAAGATTTAGACGGGGAAATATGGATTGGTACCAATCAAGGCGTTAAAGTTATTTACAATCCACAAAATGCACTTTCCGAAACGGTTTTTGCAAAAAATATTATTATAGAAGTGAACAGCGGCGCTCAAAACTTGTTGGAATTTGAAAATATAACGGCTATAACGGTGGATGCGGCTAATAGAAAATGGATAGGCACCTCAAAGGCGGGGGCTTTCCTTATCTCTGCCAACGGCACGGAAGAGTTGTTACACCTGAACGAGAAAAATAGTCCTCTCTTCTCGAACCAGATAAATGATATAATAATTGATAACACGAATGGGGAAATCTTTTTTGCTACCGACAAAGGTATTATTTCTTATAGAGGTACGGCTTCGGAAGCAAAGGAAGATTATAATGACGTTATGGTTTTTCCTAATCCTGTACGCGAAAATTATCAAGGAACTATCTCGGTCAGCGGGCTTATGTACCATTCATTTTGTAAAATTGTCGATGCCGCCGGCAATTTAGTTTGGCAAGGCTTCGCAGAAGGAGGACAACTTAACTGGAACGGGAAAGATTTTTACGGTAAAAAACCGGCAACGGGGGTCTATTACGTTTTTTCTTCCGATGAAACAGGAAAACAGAGAAATGTAGCAAAGATTTTATTTATTAAGTAAACTCACATGCTAACAAAAACAAAAGGAATTGTCCTGCAAAGAACTAAATATGCAGATACCGGTTTAATAATTAAGATATTTACTAAAGAGCATGGAAATGTCTCCTTTTTTGTTAAAAATAGTTTTAGTAAAAAAAGTAAATTTTCAAATGCTCTGTTTGCTCCCCTTTCTCTCTTAGAACTCAATTTTGACTATCGAAGGAAATCTTCGTTACAATATTTCAAAGAGGTTACGACCTATTATCAATATTCGTCCATTCCTTTTAATCTTAGTAAAAATTTGATTTTTATTTTCTATACGGAGTTGATTAGTAAGCTGTTATATGAAACATCCGAAGACGAAGAACTTTTTACTTGTATAGAAAAACAATTAATAGAGTTAGATACGACAGAAGTTATTCGTCCCGACATTCATCTTATTTTTATGTATGAACTGTCTCGAAAATTAGGTTTTGAACCTATCAATAATTATGACAAGGATAATTGTTATTTTTCAATTGTTAACGCACAATTTGCAAGAGATTTTATAAATAACGAAGATTTATTGTCCAAAGAGGCAAGTTATTATTTACAACAAATTATAATTTTCTACCAAAATCAAGAGAATATTACATTTCCTTCCAAAAATGTTCGCAACGAATTATTACAAGGCTTAATAAAATACTATCTAATTCATAATGAGCATATTAAGTCGATAGATTCAGTTGCAATTTTATCAAATATTTTTAAATAAATAGCTACAATTTTTAGCTTTTTATCGTCAATTTTCATAAATTTTTATGATTTTCAAGCTTATTTTTAAAAAAGTGTATTTTTGCAAAAAAAAATGCTATGAAGAAAATTGTTTATTTATTTCTCTTTTTGTTTTGCAATGTCTCTATTTTTTCTCTATTTGCACAGATTCCTGACGGTTATTATGATGCGGCAATAGGCAAAAAGGGGAAGGAGTTACAGCAAGCGCTCTCACAAATTATTTCAGATGGAGCTTTTACGATTGATTACGGCAATACCACGGCGGCTCGTGCGATGGATTTTATAGATGGTTATTTATATGACATTTACTCTTATCCGTGCTGCCAAATTACGAATCCCGGCACGGGCACGTCCGAGCAATGCAAAATATATAGCTTTGAACATCTCTTTTGTCAAAGTTGGTTTAATCCTGTTGTTGAAGGTAGTACCATGTACAATTGTAATGAAAGCGGTCCGTTTCCTCCATGTTCCGATTTACATCACACTTTTCCGACAGACCATTATGTTAACTCTTCTTATCACGGGTCTGCTCCGTTTGCCGAAGTAGCCCAACCGCGAAAAATATCGCAGAACGGTTCTAAATGGGGATACGTCAATTATGAATGTTACGACTCGTTAGTTCAGGGAGTTCCTGTCTTTGAACCTGTTGACGAGTTTAAAGGAGACGTTGCCCGCGCTTTACTCTACATCTCCATTCGCTACATGAATATGGACGAAACGTTTGGCTCGTCTGTCATGACCGAAAAATCGCAATTTAAGCCTTGGGCTATTGAAGAGTTGAAAAAATGGCACCTCATGGACCCGGTGAGCCAAAAGGAGAGAGATAGAAACAATATCATTCATAGCTTATTTCAGTTTAATAGGAACCCATTGATTGACCACCCTGAAATTGTAACTCTCATTTGGGGTAGCGACTCTTTGTACAGCACATTTAACTCTCCCCATAACGAAGGACGTCCTACTATTCTTGATGTTGACACGAGCGAGCGTCAGGTGGTTTTAACATTTAATATGGAATTGGACCCTGCGTCTGCCGAAAATCCTGCAAATTATACGTTTACCGGCGGAATATGTGTTTCGTCCGTAACATGTCAACAAAATAAAGTAATCATAGAATTAAGTTCTCCTTTAGTAAAAGGTACGATTTATCATGTGTACACGAGAAATGTGAAATCGTTAGCAGGGAAACACATGATGGAGCAAGCCGTAGGTTTCTTGTACGGACCTTACGGTTCACGCTATATATTTTGTGCGCCGCCTCGCGAAGTCTTAACCGTTTGGACGTTCGACGATTTAGAACTTGATTCTACGTTGACAATATTATCCAATCGCAATATCGGAGAACCGACCTCTTTTTGGAATGCCAAAATTTTTGCTAACGGTGAATATGGTTCTTCTTTCTTTGAATCCAATCAAATAGGTGTTGCCTCTCAGGGCAATCTTGCGGGCGACCCACGCAAAGCCGCCGTCGCAGGAAAAGCTTTGTCATTGAAAAGAAGAGATGCTAACGGGAAGTCCATTGTTCTCAGATTTTCCACGAAAGGGTGGCGAGAGATTATGATGACCTTTGCCGATACACGTTCGAGTACAGGGTTTACGACTCATAGATGGGAATGGAGTATTGACGGGGTAAATTACGATAGCGTAAAGGTGGGAAATACTATCAGTGATTATGGAACGGTGCAAGCCTCCGCTATTTACATGATGCGAGAGTTGGATTTGCGATATATTCAAGAGTTAAATGATAAAGATTCCGTTTTTCTGAGGCTAACCGTGGACGATGCGCCCGGAGCTACGGGGACCAATGCGTTTGACAATTTTGTGGTTTATGGTGAAGATATCAATTGGGAACCGCCCGTGGGGATAAAGCAACGACGCGACAAAAGTGATATCAATTTATATCCCAATCCAAATAACGGAACTTTTGAAATTAAAATGGAAAACGCCACGCAGCACTATTCCGCCGTTCAAATTTTCGATATTACGGGGAAAATGCTAATTCAAAAAAATATTAGCGATGATATCACTTACATAAATATAAACGAGCACCCAAACGGACTCTACTTCGCTAAAATTATCGGCAAAAACGGGAATAACAACTCTGTAAAAAAAATTATTTTATCGAAATAAATTTCGCCGCACTATTTTTACTTGCTTTCGACAAGCTAAGAATTTTTAGTTGAGTTGTCGCAAAAGGTTAATAATTAATGCTTTAGAAGATTTTAGCCTCAATATAATATTTTTATTTTTTATTAGGGCGTGCCCCCTCGCTGCGCTCGGGGTCGGCGCCCGGTTCCAAGTCCGCGGTCGCAAGCCGTGGGGACGCAAGGCGGCAAAAAGAGCTTACAAG
>DUOL01000119.1 GCA_012838875.1 Bacteroidales bacterium
AAGCCCGCAAGGGCGGAAGCCGCTGGGGACGCGGCGGCAAAAAAGCGAGCTTGTAAGCTCTTTTTGCCGCCTTGCGACCCCACGGCTTGTGCCCGCGGACTTGGAACCGGGCGCCGACCCCGAGCGTAGCGAGGGGGCACGCCCTAATAAAAATTAAAATTATTTTTCTTCTTATTAATTAACGATAAATAAAAAAGGCTCTAAATGCTTATAACTTAGAGCCTTTTGAATAGTATCAAGTGTTTGACACTAAGTATCTTCCGATATTTTTTATTCCTGTTTGATATTAGGTAATTCTAAGCCATAACCTTTCTTTTTGTCTTCCGCTTTAAGCATAATCCCGAAAATGAGTGCTAAAACGCCCAAACTTGCGAAGATAAGCATGGGAACAGTATAATTATACTCTAACGGATTTTCAACGCCCGGGTTAGTGGCACGTAAAGCTGCACCGATAATGATTGGGAAAGCGTATAAACCAATGTTTTGAATCCAGAAAATAACGGCATAAGCGGAGCCGAGTAGTTTGTTATCAACCAATTTTGGAACACTGGGCCATAATGCAGCAGGTACCAGAGAGAAAGAGATTCCTAGTAAAATAATGGAAGCGTAAGCAATAACGGGAGCAATCGGCGTTCCTTTAGTTGACGGAAGAACTAAGGCAAATACTAAATGGCAACCTATCATTAACAAGGCTCCTAACATCAACATACTTGCTCCTTTACCTTTTTTATCAAGGAAGTTTCCTAAAAATGGAGTTATTGCAGCAGCACCAAGTGGGAAAACAAAGAATACGCGTCCTGCTTGATCCGCTGTATAACCTAAGTTACACTGTAACATATTGTTGGCATATTTTTGGAAAGGGAAAATAGCCGAATAATATAGAACGCAAAGTAAAGCAACCAACCAGAACACTTTACTAGTAAATAGCAATTTCAAATCGCGAACTTTGAAAGGGTCATCTTTTTCTTCGCCACTTTCACCCATTTGAATTTCAAGTTTTTTATCCATAAAAGAGTAAGCTATTAAAGATATTAAGCCGATAGCCAATAATAGCACTGCTGCGGCAACGGGGCGTGAAACGTCAACCGGCTCAATTTTAGCTGCTAAATAAGGAGAACCGAGGAAGACTACGGCGACACCAATACGGGCAATTGCCATCTCAATTCCCATGGCTAAGGCTAACTCTTTTCCTTTAAACCATTTCACAATACCTCTTGATACGGTAATTCCAGCCATTTCAACACCACAACCGAAAATCATGAACCCAATTGCCGACATTTTAGCCGAAGCGGGCATACCATCAAAAAATGGAGTAATATTCCACCATTTTAATGGAAGATTCATAAAATGGTTCATGGCATTTTCAGCAGCACTACCAATAAATGCAGCACTTACAGCGTAATAATTAATGGCAGCTCCAAAAAGCATGACAGAACCAGAAAGAATAGCGGTGAATCGCACTCCCATTTTGTCAAGAATAATCCCGGCAAAAATTAAAAAGAAAATGAAAACATTTAAAAATGTTTCTGAGCCGGCATATCTTCCGTATGCATCAGGTCCCCAACCTCGGTCTGTTTTTAATAATTCTTGTAACGGAGAGAGGACATCCATGAAAATATAGCCAAAAAACATGGCTATTGCTAGTAAAATCAAGGCGGTCCAACGTACTGCAGGAATGTCCTTCAGTAATTTAGTAACTTTTTCGCTCATAATATTATTTTTTTAAGTTAATAATTTTAATAAAGGGCAAAAGTACAAAAAACATTAAATATACAATTGATAAAATTATTTTTTTGAAAAATTGATGTACATTTGCAATTCAATTTATTGTTCAAAAAAAAAATTATATTCCATTTATTTATAAGAAAATGAAAAAAGAAAAATCAAAACAACATGCCATTTTTATTATCGGAGCTCTATTTTTTGTTTTTGGTTTTGTTACCTGGCTTAATAGTATTCTAATACCATTTTTAAAAACGGTTTGTGAATTGAACAATTTTCAAGCCTCTTTCGTAACTTTTGCCTTTTATATATCTTATTTTGTCATGGCTATTCCGTCCTCTTTTATATTGAATAAAACAGGATTTACTCGAGGAATGGCTTTAGGTTTAATAGTTATGGCTATCGGAGCTACGCTCTTTGTGCCTGCGGCATTGGAGAGAAGTTATCCGCTTTTTTTGGTAGCTCTCTTTTTACAAGGTACGGGACTTGCCTTATTGCAAACGGCAGCCAATCCGTACGTTACGATACTCGGTCCGCTTGAATCTGCCGCCCGAAGAATGAGCATTATGGGGGTCTGCAATAAAATCGCAGGAATGATAGGCATTCTTGTCCTATCTTCGGCTCTTTTTTCTAATACTACAGAGTTGTATGAACAAATAAAAATAATTGGTGATGGTGCTGAAAAAGCACTTTTATTACAAGAACTTTCGCACCGAATAATTTTCCCTTATTTAATAATGACTGCTATCTTAATAGGGTTGGTACTTTTTATTAAGGCGGCAAAATTACCGGAAGTAGAAGAGGAAGAAGATAATACGGTAGTAGAAAATAAAAAAAGTATCTTTTCATATCCTTACCTCTGGTTCGGCGTCTTAGCTATTTTCTTTTACGTTGGAGCGGAAGTAATTTCGATAGATTATTTAGTAAATTACGGTCGATTTATGGGGTTACCCGAAAGTATAGCACTTCGGCTTGGCGTTTTTGCGTTAATTGCTTTGGTAATAGGTTATTTTACGGGTATTCTTTTTATTCCGAAAATTATATCACAAAGAATGGCACTTATAATTCAAGTAATACTTGCTATTTTATTAGTAATCATTGCTTTAACTTTTTCGGGTATTATTTCAATTTTAGCAATTCTTGGTTTAAGTTTTGCCCATGCTATCATGTGGCCCGCGATTTGGCCGCTCTCCATCCATAATTTAGGAAAATATACGAAACTTGGCTCTGCCTTTTTGATTATGGCAATTGCCGGTGGGGCTATTATTCCGCTCTTTTATGGAAAACTTTCCGATATTTATAATCCGCAAGTTGCTTTTGCAGTGCTGTTTATTTCTTACGCCTATATTCTATTTTTTGCTACCTACGGATACAAAATCGGGATTGAGAAAAAGGCGTAAAAGCTCTATTATAAAGAAATATGGTTTATTGTCGGTCGATTAATGTTTTAAATTTTCACACAAATAAATATATTCTAATTTTAAATAAATAATTATGAAGAAGATAATTTTTTCGGAAAAAGCACCGAAGGCTATTGGTCCTTATAGTCAAGCGGTGGAGATGAACGGCATGCTTTTTATTTCGGGGCAAATTCCTATAAATCCGGTTACGGGTACGATTCCCGAAGGTATTGAAGCCCAAACCGAACAAGTAATGCAAAATATTGCGGCTATTTTAGAAGCAGCCGGATATTCGTTTAAACATGTTGTAAAATCTACTTGTCTATTGAGCGACATGAGCAATTTCAAGGCTATGAACGCTGTTTATGGGAAATATTACAGTGAAAATTCGCCGGCACGAGCCGCTTTTGCAGTGAAAGAGCTTCCTATGAACGTACTTGTTGAAATTGAAACGATTGCTATGAAATAGGGGTTGCTTATTCTTCGATAAACATATCTGTTTCAATTAGTTCGCAAATTATATGTCCGATAAGGATATGTGCTTCTTGTATTCGGGGTGTATCGGTTGAGGGGATTTGTAAAATATAATCTGCAACTTCTTTCAGCTTTCCACCGTTTTCGCCGGTAAAAGCGATGGTAGTAATATCTAAATTTTTCGCTGTTTCAAAGGCTTTAGTAATATTTAGTGAGTTGCCCGAAGTAGATAATCCGACCAAAACATCTCCTTTTTTTCCATTTCCTCTAATTAATCGTTCGTAAACGTGTTCAAATCCGTAGTCGTTGGCAATAGCTGTGAGATAAGAGGTGTTGCAGTGCAGGGCTTCGGCGGGTAGGGGAGCTCGGTCAAAGTAGAAACGTCCCGAAAGTTCGGCGGCTAAATGTTGTGCGTCAGCCGCACTTCCGCCGTTGCCGCAAAAGAAAATAGTACCGCCTCTACGCAAAGATTTAACCATAATGTCGGCAAGTTGAGAAATTTGAGACATGAAAATAGTATCGTGTAAGATGCTGCTCATTAACTCTATATTTTCTTCAATAGCTTCTTTTACTCTTATTTGACGCATAACCTTCGATTTAATTATAATGATGAAAACAAACCTATTAAGGTGCAAAAATAGTTATTTTTTATTACTAATGTTTGATAAAATTAAGGGAATTTGGAAATGCGTTTTCCCACCTTCATTTATTTACCTAAGATGCTTTATATGAGCAACTTGGTTGCGTGAGGCGCTTAGGTGGAAAGCCCGCAAGGGCGGAAGCCGCTGGGGGCGCGGCGGCAAAAAAGCGAGCTTGTAAGCTCTTTTTGCCGCCTTGCGTCCCCACGGCTTGTGCCCGCGGACTTGGAACCGGGCGCCGACCCCGAGCGTCAGCGCGGGGGCACGCCCTAAAAAAGAATAAAAATCTAATGAAAATAAATTTAATAGAAAAATATCATTAATTTTGCAAACTTTAAATTAAAAAACTATGAAAAAAGAATTTTGGAAAAAATATTTGCCCTATTTTTCTGCAGTAGTAATTTTTATATTAATAGCAGTTATTTATGCTTCGCCTATTTTAGAGGATAAAATGCTTTTAGCAGGGGACACGCTTAGTGGAAGGAACATGGCTGCTGAAGTTGTAAAATATAAGAAGGAAACGGGCGTAACCTCCTTTTGGACAGGGAATATGTTTTCAGGCATGCCCGCGTATCAAATTTATGCGAAAACCTCTACAGATGCTAATATTATCACGCCTCTGAAGAAAATTTACCAGTTGGGACTACCAAGCACAATAGGACTTATTTTTGTTTATCTAATAGGCTTTTTCATTTTAATGCGGTCGTTTAGAATTAATAAGTGGTTGAGTATCATCGGCGCTATTGCCATTACCTTTTCCTCTTATTTCTTTATAATTATTGAAGCCGGGCATAATAATAAAGTTTACGGAATCGCTTATGTCGTCCCTGTTGTTGCCGGTTTTGTCTTACTTTTTCAAAAAAAATACTTTTGGGGTGTTGTGCTCAGTATGATTTTTACTGCTTTCGGAATAACGCTTCACCCTCAAATGACTTTTTATCTTTTTATGCTTATTGGTGTTTTAGGTTTTGCTGAACTTTATATACATATTAAGGAAAAACGTATTAAAGATTTTTTTGTCGCTCTTCTAATATTTGTCGCGTGTGTGGGAGTTGGTATAGGAACGTATTATTCCAAAACAGTAGCGAATATGGAGTATGTAAAAGAGACTATGCGTGGAGGACACTCGGAATTGGTTAAAGAGACCGACTCGCTCAATAAAACAAAAGGTCTTGACTTAGATTATGCTACGCAATGGAGTTACGGCATTGATGAAACGATGACGTTGCTGATTCCTAACTTTAAGGGAGCGTCTTCGCATTATAATATCGGAGTAAATTCTCAAACTTATAATACGCTAGTCGATATTGGAGTTTCTAAAAAAGATGCAGCTAATGTGTGTAGCTCTATGCCTATGTATTGGGGCGATCAACCCTTCACTTCAGGACCTGTTTATGTCGGGGCTATTATATTTCTTCTCTTTGTATTAGGCTTGCTTGTTGTGAAAGGACCTTATAAATGGGCATTGCTGGTGGCAACCTTATTTTCGATTCTACTGTCGTGGGGCAAAAATTTTATGCCGCTCACGGAGCTCTTCTTTAATTATTTTCCGATGTACGATAAATTTAGAGCTGTTTCATCTATATTAATTGTGGCTGAGATTACAATACCTTTATTGGGCTTTTTAGCTATAAAATCGTTGATGGAAAAACAAATAACCGAACAAAAGGCTCTCACGAGCCTCTATATTGCAACAGGAATTACTGCCGGGTTATCCCTCTTTTTTGCTCTTTTTGGCGGGTTGTTATATAATTTCACCTCGTTACAAGACGGTCAACTAATAGAACAATTTACCAATTGGTTTGGCGGGAATAAAGATATGGCTCAGAGATTAATGGATGCCGTTATTGTTGATAGAGCCTCAATGCTGCGACATGATGCAATTCGTTCTACTATATTTATTCTCTTGGCAGCTAGTGTTTTATGGTTGTTTATTAAACAAAAGATAAAAGTTGTTTATCTACTTCTTTCTCTCGGAATATTGATTCTTGTGGATATGTGGGGAGTTAATAGACGTTTTTTGAACGAATCTAATTTTATTTCAGAAAAAAAATATTTTCAAAACTTTAAGAAGCAACCTTACGAAGAGATGATTTTAGCGGATAATACTCTGCATTTTAGAGTTTTAAATCTCGCAACTAATACTTTTAACGAAGCTCGAACATCTTACTATCTCAAATCTATCGGAGGATATCATGCGGCTAAATTACGGAGATATCAAGACTTAATAGATGAGTATATTCGTAAGCTGGATATGTCTGTTTTAAATATGCTAAATACGCGTTATTTTATCATCAAGGATAATAATGGCAATGTTGTTCCCAGATTAAATCCTGATGCTATGGGTAATGCTTGGTTTGTCGACTCTCTGTTTGTTGCCCAGAATCCCAATGAAGAGTATGAAATGCTCGGTAAGATAAATTTGAGAAATAGTGCCGTTACAGACCAAAAATTTAATGATTTTGTTGCCAATTTTAAAGCACAACATGACTCGTTAGCTCAAATTACGCTTCTTTCGTATAAGCCTGACGAACTTTTATATAAATCCACCGCCGGCGTTGATGGGATTGTAATTTTCTCAGAAATTTACTACCCCTACGGTTGGAAAGCTTATATTGACGATAAGCCGGTAGAGCATTTTAGAGCTAATTACACGTTACGTGCGTTGAACGTACCGGCTGGTGAACATACTATTCGTTTTGAGTTTAAGCCGGATTCAATATTTAAAGGCGATAAAATTTCACTACTCTTTATCGTGATTATGTTTATAACTATCGGTGTCCTTGCTGTTTTTGAAATTAGAAAGATAAAAAAGAAAAAGGAAATAGCTAAAGTTTAACGTTGAACTAAATGTAGAAACTTTTTTTCAACTTTATTTATAGGTTATATTTTTTCTATTATCTTTGCATTTACTGAAATAGGTTTATTTCAATTATTCGTTAATTGTTTAATTTAGAGTATAAATGATGAAAAAAATTAGTTTTATTATGATTTCTTTGTTGATGTTTACTGCACAAGCACAAATCCCTAATGAGTTGAAAGATAATCCGTTAGTGGCAGATTGGAACACGCCATACGAAACCCCGCCCTTTGATTTGATAAAAACCGAGCATTATATGCCTGCTTTTAAATATGCTCTTCAACTTGCAAGAGAAGAAATCAGACGTATTGAACAAACAAAGCAACAACCTAATTTTACGAACACTATTGAAAGACTCGAAGCTGCCGGAGGTCTTTTAAATCGCATCTCAGGTGTTTTCTTTAATATGAACTACTGTAATACTTCCCCTGAGTTGCAAGCGCTAGCTCAAGAAATAAGTCCGATGTTGACCGAATATTCAAACGATATTTATCTAAGCACACCGCTTTTTGCTCGTATTAAATCGGTTTATGATAATCCCGGAGATTTGACGGAAGAACAAGCCATGCTTTTGGATAAAACGTATAAAGCATTTGTCAATAGCGGGGCTAATTTGTCAGAAGCAGATAAGGAAAAATTTAGAGAGCTTTCTATTGCATTGTCTAAGCTATCGCTCACGTTTAGTGAAAATGTGTTAGCATCGACTAATAAATATGTCAAAAATATCACTGATATTAATGAATTATCGGGCATTCCTGAAATATCTCTTAATGTGGCTAAGGAGAAAGCTAAAGCCAAGGGACTAGATGGCTGGGTGTTTGACCTCTCTTATCCGAGTTATTCAGCAGTAATGACTTATGCTGATAATCGCGAATTGCGAAAAGAGATGTACATGGCTTATAGTCGCCGTGCTTATTTAGATGATTTTGATAATCAGGAAATTATAAAGGATATTCTAAGAAATCGACAAGAATTAGCCAAGTTGTTAGGATTTGAGAATTATGCGGCGTATGCTTTGCAAGAACGAATGGCTGAAAATGAAAAAAATGTTTATAAACTCGAAAATGAGTTATTGGATTATTCTTATCCTGTAATGGATAAAGAGTTGAAACAGTTAACTCAATTTGCTAAATCACAAGGATTAAAAGAAGAGTTGCAACGTTGGGATTTTTCCTACTATTCCGAAAAACAGAAAACATCGCTCTTTGAAGTTAATGATGAAATGTTAAAACCCTATTTCAAACTCGAAAATGTCATTGACGGCGTCTTTTCTTTGGCAACGACGCTCTTTGACTTGACTTTTAAACCTAACAACGAGATTCAAGTGTATCACCCTGACGTAAAAGTTTATGAAGTTTATCGAAAAGGGAAATTTATGGCAGTCCTATATCTTGATTTCTATCCTCGTGATTCCAAAAAAGATGGGGCTTGGATGACCTCTTTTAGAGAACAACGTAAAATAGGGGATAAAGATATCAGACCTTTGGTATCGTTAGTTATGAATTTTACTCCGTCTACGGAAGATCACCCTTCGTTACTTACATTTTATGAAGTGGTTACTTTTCTTCACGAGTTTGGTCATGCAACGCATGGAATCCTTTCTGACGTAAACTACGAATCCTTAGCGGGAACTTCCGTACCTCGCGATTTTGTGGAATTACCGTCGCAACTTTTGGAAAATTGGGCTACGCAAAAAGAGTTTCTTGACAAGTTTGCTTTCCACTATGAAACCAATGAGCTTATCCCACAAGCACTTATAGATAAAATTAAAGCTGCGGATAATTATCATGCAGGTTATGCTTCGTGCCGTCAAATTTCTTTTGGTTTACTTGATATGATGTGGCACACGACGAGTCCCGATAAAATTGATAATATCATTGCTATGGAACGCGAAGCAATTGCCAAAACCGAATGGTTGCCGACCGTTGACGGAACTTGCACTAGCTGTGCGTTTTCGCATATCTTTGCAGGCGGCTATGCCGCCGGTTATTACGGCTATAAATGGGCAGAAGTACTTGACGCTGACGCATTCTCACTCTTTCAAGAAAAAGGTATCTTTAATAAAGAGGTGGCAGATTCTTATGTAGAAAATATTTTGTCGAAAGGCGGCTCTAAAAAACCGATGACGCTCTATATTAATTTTAGAGGACGTGAGCCGCAGATTGATGCCTTGCTTAAACGTAGCGGTTTAAAATAACTACCTCGCTTGTCGAAATAATTTAGTAAAATAAAACGTTACTCCATTTGGGAAACATCATTTAATATATTTTAATTCTATTTTTATGAGACAGAAAATACATAACACAATTGGCATACTAATTATCTGTTTATGCTCTAATTTTCTTTATTCTCAATCTTCGCCCCTTATTATCTCTTTGAATAAAACCGATTTTATAAATTATGTTTACGATTATACGGTTACAAATGGGGCATATAATGGTAAATTACCGGCTATTGTAGTGTTTGATGCCGATTATTGTAGTTCTTGTAAATCAATGGAAAAACATTTAAAAGAACTATTACAGGAGTATGACGGCAAACTGGTAATTTATAAAGTAGATTTAAGTGCCGAAAAAGAATTACAAAAAGATTTAGCCATTTCCTCTCTTCCATTGCTCTATTTTTTCCCTGTTAAAGGGGAGCCTAAGATTGCTTTAGGGTACTTAAATAAAAATGAGATACGTGAAATAATAAAAGAAGAGTTAAGACCTTAATTATAAAGTATTTAAACCATGTTGCATTGTCTTACCGATTATGAACCCAAAATATTGTTAGCTTTTGGAGAAAGTTTGAAAAGACAAACAAAATTTGCAGATTTTCTTTTACATAATGGTTTTCCTGAATTAGCGGCTCTTTCTGCAGCTATACACTCCGATACGGACGCTCTACATTGGCTATTGAACAACGGCTATCCGGAGTTTGCCGTGCTGAGCAATGCTATAGATAACGAACCCGTAGCTATAGAATGGCTGAAACGTTATCACTGTGATTTTCTCTCAACATTCGCCGCCGCATGTAGAAAAGATGATGCGGCAATTAAATGGTTCGCCGATAATGATTTACGCATTTTTATTCTATTAATTAGAACAATACACGATATTCTCTTACATCAATCGTGGGATTCCTCCGATATTCATAAAATTAGAAGAAGTTAAGTGGAAAAAATGAAAAAAACAGTTTCCTTATTCCTTTTTCTTTTTCTGAGCTGTTCATTTTTTGGTCAGGATAATGTTTTTTTCAAATATTGGGAAGATTCTCTTATCGTTTTACGTAATAACTCTATTAATGCGTCTAATGATATAGAGAAATTGCAAAAAAACGAAGATTTTATGAATTTACTAGAAGAGATTTTGGAAGAAAAAAACTCTTTTAAATATAACTGGAGTACAACAAGCAATTTTTCTGTCGTAACCTCCTCAGATAAACAATTGAAAATATTCACCTGGAATGTAATGAAAAAAGATTTTTCATGTGAAAATTTTGGTTTCTTACAAGTCTATAATGAAAATCGAAAAAAATATATCCTTTATCCTCTGTTTGATAACCGCAATCTTATAGATTATCCGTCCACCTTTGTCGGCAATCATAATCATTGGTATGGGGCTATCTATTACGACATAATTCTTATAGAATCAAAACATAAAAAATATTATACCTTATTGGGTTATAATGCCAATAATTTGTTTAGTAATCAAAAAGTAATAGATGTTCTCTCTTTCAAGAGCGATGGTACGCCCATTTTTGGCGCTTTTATTTTTAAAAAATATCCCCAAAAGGTGAGTAGGGTGCTCTTTGAATATTCAAAAAAAGCCACTTTTACATTAAAATATGAAAAACAGTCGTATGATGTCAGCACCGGAAAAAGAGACCCTAAAACAAGAAAGTTAATTTATAAGAATATACCTGCTAAAATGATTATTTTTGAGCAACTGGTTCCGCTTGATGACGGATTAGACGGCATAACCGCCTTTTTAGTTCCGGAATCGTCTCTCAATCAGGGATTTATAGAAAATGAAGGAAAATGGCTCTTTTTACCTAACGTAAAAGGTCGAAATCCCGATAAGGAGAACCCAAAATATATTAAAAGAAATAGGAATTTTAAGAAAAACAGATATGAATGAGAATAATAAACTTTATCCTTTGAAATTTATTCCTATTTGTAAAGATAAAATTTGGGGTGGGGGTAAAATTTTTAAGTTGCTACAAAAACAGGAGGCTTCTACGGAGCATTGCGGCGAATGTTGGGAAATCTCAGGTATTGCCGACAATGTTTCCCAAGTTAAAAACGGCTTCTTAAAAAGTAATGACCTAAACGAGCTGTTAGAAGTTTATATGAGCGATTTAGTCGGAGAGGGCATTTATGATAGATTTGAAGATAATTTTCCACTTCTTATCAAATTCATTGATGCTTCGGACGACCTTTCCGTACAAGTTCACCCGGATAAGAAATCAAGTAAGAAAATCCCGAATGCCCAAAGCAAAACGGAATTGTGGTATATCATGCACGCCGAAGCAGATGCGAAACTTTATATCGGCTTTAAACAAGGCGTTACGAAAGAGTCGTTTTTTGAAGGAGTAGCCGAAAATAGGGTAGAGGAGATGCTGGAAACTTATCCCGTCCAAACGGGAGATATCTTTTTTATACTCGGCGGTACGGTGCATGCCATAGGGAAAGGGATTCTATTAGCTGAAATTCAACAAGCTTCGGACACGACATACAGGATTTATGATTGGAATAGAAAAGATGAAAAGGGTAATAGCAGAGAACTGCACCTCGATTTAGCGGAAAAAGTGCTCAACTTTGATGAAACATCGTCCCCGAAAATTGATTACGACAAAACAAAACAAGGTACGACACCGCTCTTGCGTAATCCTTTTTTTAACTTAAACTATTTGTTGTTAACGCAACCGACCGAAAAAGTTTATATTGAGATTGATTCATTCGTTATTTACGTCTGCGTTGAAGGTGAAGTTTCGATAGTGATGGACGAATCCGATGTTTTTACCCTTAAAAAGGGAGAAACTATCTTGAAACCGGCGGCTTGCGATGAGTTAACCTTTTTGCCCACTCCTTCGGCAAAACTACTCGAAATTTATATGGAATAACTTTTTTCTTTATTTTGATTGACATTAGTCGACTCTTCAATGAGCTTACACTCTGATTTTTCTTTATTTTTGCATTATTAAAAATTGAACCGATAAGAAATAGAGATAATGCTAAGAATCAAAGGACTGCTTTTCTTTCTATTTTACTTTCTTCTCTTCTCTTTGCATGCAACACATCAACGAGCCGGCGAGATAACCTATAAGCATATCAGCGGATTAACCTATGAATTTAAGTTGGTAACGTATACTTATACGCCGAGTCCTGCCGACCGTCCGGAATTGGAAATTGTGTGGGGCGACGGTTCCAGTTCCATAGTCGCACGCACCCGTAAAATTAACTTGCCTAACGATATTAGCGAGAATATTTACATCGCACGACATACCTTTGCAAGCTCCGGCTATTACACCATTTCGATGGAAGACCCTAACAGAAATGCAGGAATTGTTAATATTCCAAACTCTGTGAATATCCCCTTTTATGTTCAAACAACTTTATTGATAAATCCTTTCCTCGGTGCTAACTCCTCTCCGCAACTGCTTAATCCTCCGATAGATAACGGGTGCGTCAATAAACCCTATTACCATAATCCCGGGGCGTTCGATATAGATGGCGATAGCTTATCTTACAAATTGATTACCTGTCGGGGCTTTCAGGGTGAAAACATTCCGGGATATTCATTGCCCTTTGCAAGTAATTTTATTTCAATAGATGCCATGACGGGCGATCTTATTTGGGATTCGCCGCCTATGCAAGGAGAATACAATATTGCCATCCAAATAGAAGAGTGGAGAAACGGCGTATTAATATGTGAAATGGTGCGAGATATGCAAATTATTATTGTAGCTTGCGATAACGAACCGCCCGAAGTTTCGTTAATCCAAGATACGTGCGTCTTAGCAGGAACAATTCTCGAATTAGCCGTAACAGCCAACGACATTAACTCGTCGCAAGTTACGCTCTCCGCCACAGGGCTTCCTTTGCAATTGAGTAACTCTCCGGCAACCTTTCCTATTGTAAGCGGAGCCCCCCCTGTAACCTCGCTATTTTCGTGGAATACACAATGTGAACATGTACGGTTACGTCCCTATCAAGTCAGTTTTAAAGCCATCGACAACGGACCACAAGTTAATTTAGTGAACTTTAAAACATTGTCAATCACGGTTGTAGCACCAAAAGTAGAGAATGTAACAGCAACCCCACAAGGAAATACGGTAGAAATTTCATGGAAGCCCAACGTCTGTCAAAATGTGGCAGGCTACTCAATTTACAAAAGAGTTTTAAGTTACGATTTCACGCCCGACCATTGTGAAACAGGACTTCCGGCTTACACGGGCTATCGCCTCATTGGACAAACCTTTTCGCATTTAGATACCGTTTTCATAGATGACGGCTCGGTCTTTCCACTTCATCACGGGAACGAGTACTGCTATCGTATTGTAGCCTTTTTTAGCGATGGTGCCGAGAGTTATGTCTCCGATGAAGTCTGCACCTATTTGCTTAACGATGCTCCGCTAATTACGCATGTAGACGTGAAAACCACAGACGAGCAACAAGGGAAAATATATATAAGTTGGGAAAATCCCACGGAATTGGACACGAATGCCTATTCCGGCTTCCAATATCGTCTTTATCGGACTGTAACTTCCGATTTAAGCAACTTTTCGTTGATTTTCACCGGCTCTTCCTTGCAAAATAGGACATTCCTCGACTCAAACCTTAATACCGTTACCACAGGCTACACTTATAAAGTAGAACTTTGGGGGAAAGTAAATCAGGAATTTCAATTCATTGAATGCTCGGATTTGGCATCTTCAATCTTTCTGTATATTGATGTAATGACCAACGCCTTGGAATTGTCGTGGCAGGAAGATGTGCCGTGGCACAACGTTTTTTACACGATTTGGAAATACAATCTTCAAACGCAACAGTTCGACTCCTTAACGACTACGGAAAATAGTAGTTATATCGACAGAAATCTTCAAAATGGGGTTTCGTACTGCTATTTTATCAAATCTACGGGCGGATATTTTGTGCCCGATTCGATATATCCGTTGTATAACCATTCACAGCAAAAATGCGTCATGCCGTCCGATATTGACCCGCCGGCTATCCCAAATACGAAGGCAACGACCGATTGCGAAAATGTTTTTATAGAATGGTCGTTCGATACGGACACTGCCTACGAAGACGTCTACATTTATTACATTTACTATAAGCCCACTTTGACAGATAATTTTGCAATTATTGACTCCTTTTACAGTGCCGGTAGTAGTTGTTACTACTCACCGTGTCAATACACACTCTATGATTTGCCTTATATAACGGGCTGTTTTGCCCTTTCCGCCAAAGATACGGCGGGCAATGAGTCGGAAATGAGCGAGATGACCTGTTTCGATATTGACGATTGCGTTCCCTATCTTTTGCCCAATGTCTTCACGCCGGACGGAGATGGTATAAATGATTTTTTCACCCCTTTTCTCCCGTATTATAATGTAAAATCAGTCAATTTCACTGTTTACAACCGATGGGGTGGAGTAGTCTTCAAAACGCAAAATCCCGATTTGAATTGGAACGGCGAAAATATTTATACCAAGCAGCCATGTACCGACGGCACCTATTTTTATGTTTGTGAAGTCTATCTATACTCTTTAAAAGGAATTATCCCCATGCCCTTGCATGGAACAATAACCATCATACGAAGTAAATAAATTTGAATGTACAATTAAAATATTAAGAAAATGTTTACAGGAATTGTTGAAAAAACAGGGAAAATTGTAAAAATTGAAAAAGAAAAAAGCAATTATCACTTTACGATTGAAGTCGATTTTGTTAATGAATTAAAAATTGACCAGAGCATGTCCCACGATGGCTGTTGTTTGACTATCGTAAAGATTGATAAGGAGTTAGGGCAATATGTCGTAACGGCGATGGACGAGACCATGCTTAAAACAAATTTAAGCAGTTGGCATGTGGGTTATGAAGTAAATTTAGAACGAAGTATGAAGATGGATGGTCGTTTCGATGGGCATATTGTGCAAGGGCATGTCGATCAAACGGCAAAATGCACTAAAATTGTTGACGAAATGGGCAGTTGGCGATACTATTTTGCCTACGATCCGCAGCAGACCAACTTCACCGTTCCCAAAGGCTCCATATCCGTCAATGGCGTTAGCTTGACAGTCGTGGATTCTTCCGAAGGCGAATTTTCGGTCGCCATCATTCCATACACGCAAGAGGTAACCAATTTTCACAACTTAAAAGTCGGCTCCATTGTCAACATCGAGTTTGATATTTTAGGAAAATATGTACAACGTCTTTTCGATGAGTACCTGAAAAGTATCCAAAAAGCTGATTAATAATCCTTTACAGCTTCCCGATAATAAGTCACCTTCGATTATCAGCCGGTTAATAATTATTCCCCAAAAGAGCAGGGGATAGCATAAGCGTTTTATTCTCAATTAGTTAATCTTATTAATAATTAGTTTTTATATTAGGGCGTGCCCCCTCGCTGCGCTCGGGGTCGGCGCCCGGTTCCAAGTCCGCGGGCACAAGCCGTGGGGACGCAAGGCGGCAAAAAGAGCTTACAAGCTCGCTTTTTTGCCGCCGCGTCCACAGCGGCTTCCGCCCT
>DUOL01000254.1 GCA_012838875.1 Bacteroidales bacterium
GCTCCCAATTTAATTACATTACCGGCGAATAAATTGAAAAAAAGGACTTTCGATATTATTGTATCTATCCTGTTATTAATAAGTTATGTATTTACCGTTTGGTTTGTAAAAAATAGAAAAAACTATTTTAATACTATTTTTAATGTTTTAAAAGGGCGGTATACGTGGGTCGGTTTTGTAAATGACGAGGCAGAAACAGAATTGCCTACCCTGCCGAAAGCAGTCGTATCTCCCTCCGTTCTATTTCCCAAAGAGCTTATTACACCGGAGATTATTGCTAAAATTAATCAAGAGTATTCCAATAATTACAAACTCACAACCGATATCTTAGTTGTTTTTAAATCGTTTAAAAAGTTAGGTTGTTAGTCTATTATGCGTCAAGTTGTCATGTCTATGAATAAATGAAACAAGAGATGCTATAACTTATGATATATATCCCAAAATTCTTTTGCATTCTTTTTTTTGCCCCTCTTTTCCAAACTCTTGGCCATTTTCTTATACAATCTCTTATAGGCTTCTTGTTCATTTAAGCCTCGGTACATATAAATCTGTATCAGCATTTGTCCTCCCTGATTATCAAGCATATCAATTTCGATTAGTTCTTCGAGTACCTTTTCAGCAGAATTTAAGTCTCCCTGCCAAAGATATATCTTACATGCCATGTGGTAAGCATCTGTATATTTAAAATTATCTTTAATTATTTTCTTACAAGATTTTAATGCCATGTTTGCATCCTCTTTCGAAATATAATAGTGAGCATTCAAATGATTTGCAGGCTCGTAAGAGGGAAGAAATGTCAACGAGTGATCAATAAGGGGTTTGGCACTATCGGGAAATCCGACATGAAAATAACATTCAATTAAATTCACCAGTGGTGCTTCGTTATAAGGGTCAACCTTTAAAGCTTTTTTAAAGTAAGGCATTGCTGCCGCAGTCTGTTTTGCTTCTTTCAACTTGAATCCTTCGAAATCAGATTTATCGGTACGTTTCAGAATAATACATATTGGTTTTCCGTCAACATTAATTGTATGGACAGTATTAGGTGGAGGGAAATGGGCACTTTTGATTTGTTCCGGTATAATTCCGGTAACAGTAAAAATAGCATAATCCCAATCGTTATTTCCTCTTTCATACCAACGGGAGAATACCACCTGAAAGTCAGCAGTATCTTTGCGGAAGAAATAATTTACCGAAGCAGTGTGCCAGGTAGCAACTTTTATTTTCTTTCCGGTTTCCATTCCACTTTTTTTTGCATTTGCCAGAACCCATTCTGAAGCTTCACGGGTAGAATGATAGTAATAATCCATTTCGTAATTGCCATAAGCTTTATTCATTCCGCCGGACAGTTCATTGAAATAGACGTATTCATACGGGTGATTGCGGATAATATGCAATAGTGGGTGAATCGGCAAAAGAAATGGCAGAATAGTAAGAGCAATTTTCCCATATTTGTTTTTCACAAGGTCAATAAGAGCATTAAAACCAAGTCCGGCTGCTACCACCATAGGCGGGTAAGTAAATAACGCATGGCGCCAACCACCGTAAACATTGGCATTGGAATAAGCAATCCAAAAAATGGGAAAAATGAAAGCAAAATAGAGCATAAAAGTGGTAAATCTATTTTCTTTCTTCCAGCCGCCAATGAACGGATAAAGAAGCATTCCGATAATCACGGCAATGGGGATAGTTATCAATATATATTTGGGAGTATAATACCACGGCAACGCATCCGACCACTGTATTTCTCCTTCAAAAAGTTGACGAATGGAAATTACATAATGTGATAAATCCCTAAAAGCTTGTATCGTGTTATGGAGAGGATTAGTCATAATATAGGGCCATAAAGGAATTGAAATTAAAAAGGCCCCGATTACAATACAAATATATTTAATAAAAAGCTGCCTAACTATAGGCATATTTTGTTTCGCAAGATAATTTTTAGGTTTATTAATCGAGACATAATAAGCCACAACAAATAATCCGAAATAGGCGTATAATAATATTCCTCCCACTCTGATACTAACCGAAAGCCCCATTGCAACAGCCAACATAATACAGGTTTTTATTCTCGGTTTGGGATATTCTAAGATGAATTTATGAATAAAAAAGAGACTAATCATAAACATTGCCGCAAAAGGAATATCCTTGGGATTATTAAAGAGATGTCCCAGGAATCTGGGAGAAATGGCAAGTAGTAAAATAGTAATTACACCCGCTCTCCACCCTTTGCAATTCTTGGCAAATAGTCCGGCAAACAAAATTGCAAAAAAACCGAAAATCGAATTCATTATATGCCTTGTGGTTTGATAGTCATCTATTTTAAATGCTTTTACCACAACAACTGTAAAAGTATCAAACCACATGCCGTATGGATTCATTTCAGGAACTGATTTATATGTTGTATCAGCTCCTCCTGTGGCATAAAAATTATAAATTTTCTGTGCCTGAGGATATTGCCAAGCGTCCTCATCTCCACTATTTCCTGAATCAAGACTCATAATCGGAAGCAGAAAAAAAAGAACAACGCTAACCGATAAAAAAATCCAAAACCAAACATTAGATTTATTCTCAATAAAGTATTTTTTCATAAATTAAAATATATATTAAAAAAATTATTATTCAAATCGGCAAATGACGGACCAATCACCTCTTATATTATGATATTCAATTTGAGATTCAGGTAAATTGATATATTTAAGCAAGTATGATATTTGAGGGAAAAAATGAATATGCAAATCAAACGTATATCGGTAGTAACGTTGACGAGGAACTGTAATAAATAACTTCTTTTTTGTAATTCTTTTTAATTCACTAACAGCCTTAGGTAAATCCAACACATGTTCTAATGTATGATTACAAATCACAATATCAAAATAAGAATCAGGGAAAGGTAGGTTTTCAATATTTCCCGTTTTGATAGTAAATCTTTCATTAACAGCCTTAGGAACCAGGTCAACCCCCGAAATGTTTTTATATCCGTTTTTATAAATTTGCTCAAGTACATATCCGCTTCCACAACCGATATCAACAATAGACACCTCTTTGTCAGCCCCAAGATTATTAATAATAAAATCAACAGAAGCATCACTCAAATCCGTATCACGATTTGCAATATACTCATAATCTTCATAATACTTAGAAAATTCCTCTTCGGATAAATTATGAAAAACACTTTTGAATGTCATGAATTTTTTAACATTTTTCCCTTTGAACCAAATGAAGAATAAGGGATACATCAGGTAATAGTTATCTCTTATAATAGGTGGTAACAATTCGTCCAGAATATATCTGATAAAGTTAGTAATTTTTCTACTTAGCATTTGTTATTTTATTAGTTTCTTTATCTTATAAAAATTATGAATTTTATATAAATTATAAGGTTGCCGTAAAATATCCTTAACTCGAAGTTTTGAACCTCGTACA
>DUOL01000120.1 GCA_012838875.1 Bacteroidales bacterium
AATCTTAAAAATAAAGATTTAATTTATAAAGCGGAAAAAAATAGTATTTTTGCAAATCAATTTAATAATGCAAATATTATGATTCATATTACTTTACCCGATGGGTCGGTGAGAGATTTTAATGCAGGGACGACTGCATACGAAATGGCAAAGGGGATTAGCGAAGGGTTGGCGCGTAATGTGCTTGGGGCTAAATTTGACGGTGAATATATTCCGCTTGACCGCCCGATTACTAAGGACGGCGCTTTACTACTTTTGACCTGGAATGATGAGGATGGGAAACATATTTTTTGGCATACTTCGGCGCATATTTTAGCGGCTGCGGTTGAACAACTTTATCCCGGTGTGAAATTCGGCATTGGTCCGACTATCGAAAACGGTTTTTATTACGATATAGATTTTTTGGATTATCCGATTTCGTCTGACGATTTTCCCAAAATTGAAGCTAAAATGGGGGAAATTATTTCTCAAAGAGTTAAAATGGTTAGAAGTGAAGTGTCGAAACAGGAGGCACTTGACTATTTTTCGAAAAAAGGAGATGAGTATAAGGTTGAACTTATTAGGGATTTGGAGGACGGGACTATCTCTTTTTATAAAACGGGCGATTTTGTGGATTTATGTCGTGGTCCTCACCTTTACGATACGGCACCTATTAAGGCTTTTAAACTTTTAAATACGGCGGGGGCTTATTGGCGTGGCGATGAAAAACGGAAACAATTGGTGCGTATTTATGCTATATCTTTCCCGAAAAAGAAGGAGTTGGACGATTATTTGTTGATGTTGGAAGAGGCAAAAAAGAGAGACCACCGCAAATTGGGTAAGGAGTTGGAGCTTTTTACTTTTTCTCAAAAGGTGGGGAGCGGTTTGCCGATTTGGCTTCCGAAAGGGGCGGCATTACGCGAAAGATTGGAGAATTTCTTGAAAAAAGTGCAGAAAACGTATGGTTATCAGCAAGTGATAACGCCGCATATCGGCAATGTGGAATTGTATAAGTTGTCGGGACATTATCAGAAGTACGGGGCGGATTCATTTCGTCCGATTACGACTCCACAAGAAGGGGAGGAGTTTTTGTTGAAGCCGATGAATTGTCCTCATCATTGTGAAATTTACGCCTCCAAACCTCGCTCATACCGCGATTTGCCGCTACGGTTAGCCGAATTTGGTACGGTCTATCGTTACGAACAGAGTGGTGAACTGCACGGGCTGACCCGCGTACGCGGCTTTACGCAAGATGATGCACATATTTTCTGTACGCCCGACCAACTGAAAGAGGAGTTTTGTAAAGTTATCGATATCATTCTCTATATTTTTAAAGTTCTTAAATTTAAAGATTATATCGTGCAAGTTTCCCTACGAGACCCAGACAATAAAGAAAAATATATCGGTTCGGACGAGAATTGGGAAAAAGCGGAACGTGCTATTATAGAAGCTGCTGAGGAGAAAGGATTGGCTACTGTGGTGGAAAAAGGAGAAGCGGCTTTCTACGGACCAAAACTGGATTTTATGGTGAAAGATGCTATCGGTAGAAAATGGCAATTGGGAACGGTGCAAGTGGATTATAATTTGCCTGAACGTTTTGAATTAGAGTATATTAGCCCCGAACAGGAAAAATTGCGTCCGGTGATGATTCACCGTGCTCCGTTCGGCTCAATGGAACGTTTTGTGGCTGTTCTGTTGGAACATACCGCCGGGAAATTCCCCCTATGGCTCACTCCCGAACAAGTTATCATTCTGCCGATTAGCGAGAAATTTCAAGAATATGCACTAAAAGTGCAAAAGATACTCGATATGAACGATATTCGAGCTATCGTTGATGAAAGAAATGAAAAGGCAGGTCGCAAAATCCGTGACGCCGAGATGAATAAAATTCCTTTTATGCTTATCGTGGGTGAGAAAGAAGAGAGTGGCGAACTTGTGTCAGTACGCGAACATACGGTTGGCGACAAGGGAGTCTTCACTATTGCCGATTTTGTGAGCTTGATTAAAGAGCGAATGAAAGAGGAATTGGAATAATCCCTTTCCGCTTGTTTTTATAAATGAAATTCAATTTTCAGTCTGAAATTGCGTCCGGGCATCGGGTAATTTTTAATAATTTCGTATTGCACATTAGCTACGTTTAAGATTTCCGCTTTTAGCAGTACGGAGTAGTTGGGCGTGAGAAAAGTGTACCCGAAAGTGAGATTCCCGTCAATATATGGAGCTAAACGATTTTCAACAATATTTTGAGCTAAATTGTAACGCTCGCCTACAAATAATAGATTGCCGGAAATAGAAAAGTTGTAAGCTCGCAAAAGGAGATGGAAATTTCCCGAATGGAGAGGAACGTAAGGAATTTGATGTAAATAGGTTTTTGAATTTTTATCGGTAATGTCTACGGCATATTCTAAGGAGTAGTTAGCGATATTTTCTATTTCAATCTTTGAATTTAACTTCCAAAGAAAGGAGAAGTTTATCTCCGTGCCCGTGGCTCTAACTTTTCCAAAATTGAGCATCGACCAAATAAATAGGTTTTTATTAGGAATGGCTACAATTTTGTCATAAATGAAATTATAGAAGTAATCTCCTGTCAATGAGATAGTTATATTTGAAGGGCGGAAGCGGTGAGAATAGAGAAATCCCACATTGAATTGGTCTACCTTTTCGGGGCTTAAATTCATATTTCCAACGTCACGATAGTATAAATCGTTGAAGGTGGGCATGCGGAAGATATTTTTGTATAAAGCTCTTAAGAAAAATTGCGTTTGTAAAAAGGGTTGATAAGAGAGATTTAGCGCGGGCGAAAGCCGATGAAGTTGTTTAAATTCTTTATTGTTCTCCTTGCCGTCAATGTAGCAGGAGTATAGCAAATTGGTTTGAACTTGGATATGTTTTTGATGGTATTTTCCGGCTAATACGGTTAAAATTGAAATTCTTGACGGAAAAACAAAATTGGATAGAGTGCTGCTTAAGTTGTTGTAAATTAAATCATTAGTAAGTGCTACCGAGAAATATTTTTTGTGAAATTGGAGCATATTTGCGACATAATATTCGCGTTGGATATAGGTATTGCTTAAATAGCGTTGACTATTGAGAAAATCAGGGTCTACATAGTGTGTGTAGGCGTAGTCAAATTTTGCCAAAGTTCTATAAGCTAATGATTTAGTGAAAGATTTTTGATAATTAAGCTGTCCGAAAAGGTTTTGATTCCAAAGTCGTTCGTTTGAGTTAACGTTGTAAAATATGGTTGCGCCGGGCAGTCCGCGTTCGGAATCGTAATATGAGAAAAGGAAGTTTAGTTGTGAGCTGTCTTTGAAAGTTGCTACGAAGCCGCTCTCCGCTAATAGTGCCTGAATGTCCGAATTGTTACGTTTATGAACGGAGGTTGAGTCGTTTAAACCGCCGTAGTAGAGTGTGTAAGGGTAGTCTCCTTCACATTGTGTATAGTTAGCCCGAACAAAAGCGTAAAGCTCGCTGTCTCTCTCATTTTTTTTCTTTTTTATTAAATAGTTCAGCGAGAAATTCTGGTCGAAAAGAGAATAGGAGCCTGTTAAAAAGGTGAAATCTAACAAGGCTCTTTTTTTTGTAAAATCAGGTCTCTTTGTTTCGATTTCAATCACATTAGCGGAGGCAAATTGTCGGGCAGGAACAAGCAGTTGCGTACTTTGCGAATGGCTTAGTGAGACGCCGCCGATGTTTTGAATTGCAATTCGACTTAAATCGATTTGTCCCGTTTGTATGTCCGATAACGCAACGCCTTCATAGGTAATTGCCGTATGTTGCGAGCCGAACCCTCTGATAGAGACGGTCTTTAAGCCGCCGATACCGCCGTAATCTTTAATCACAACTCCCGAAAAATATTTTAAGGCGTCTGAAAGTTGCAATGCGGGGAGCGAACTAAGTTGCTGTGCGTTAAGTTGTTGTGTGGGTGTGATGGCAATGGTGTTACTATTTTGATACGGAGCACTGACTTCAACCTCTTTTAGTTGTTGTTTAATTGTATCTTCTTGAGAATAGATGGGATACGATGAAAAAATGAAAAATGTTAATAAATAAAAGAGCTGTTTGTGCATTTCTCACAAATTAATAGTTTATTACTTTGAAATTAAAACAGTGCCATTTTCTTGTAAAACAATTAATTTATCGCGGTAACGTACGGTTTGTTTTGCCTTTTCAATAGATAAAGGGATTATTTCTTCGTCCATTTTGATATAGTTATATAGGTGTAAGTTATTGTCTTTAAGGTAGCTAATCGTTGATTCATCTATCTGCATTATATTTTCTGCAATAATGGGTAAGGTCTTCAAATAAGTTCCGAAAGCATCAAAAAATAGAATGCCGCTTGTTGCGTCTTGCAGTATAAGATTTTTTGAGGATATAAAAAGGAGTTGTAAAGGCTGTAAATTAGGGAAATTCAAATGAATTTTATTGATTTCATTAAAATAGAAATCAAGTTGCAACAAATCGTTATTAATTGCGTCATAAAGCCAAATTTGATTATTGGTAGAGAAGGCTGCCGCCTGTATGGAGTAGCACTGTTTGCTCACTAAATCAATTGTTTCGGTAATGGGAATTAGCTGTTCGTCAAGGAAGATTATACTTTCCGTCTCTTCATAGAAAACCAAAATTTTAAAGGGCGAGGTTACATCAATACTTTTAATTCGTCCTAACATATTATTGGTGTAGGAGTAGAGCAATTTTCCTTCTATGGAATATTTGTAGAGTGTTGTTTCAGAAATAATATAGATATTTCCTCGGTTATCAATATTGAGAACCTCTCCTTTTATTTTATCAATTTCAGAAAATATAAAAGGGTCGGCAGTTTGAGCAAACAGGTTATTCAAACCGATAAGGAGAAGTAGAAAAGTAACTATTTTCTTCATATTTTTATATTAACGAGGGTCCCGAAAATATATAAAAGAGTAAAAATTAGGTTACTGCCTCTTTAAGTCTTTCAGCATTTTCGGCAACTTGCAGTGCCATAATAGTATCTTCGATATCGCCGTCCATAAAACCGATAAGGTTATACATTGTTAGGTTTATTCGGTGGTCGGTAACACGATTTTGAGGATAGTTATAAGTTCTAATTTTAGCGGAGCGGTCGCCGGTGGAGACCATAGTTTTTCGTTTTGAAGCCACGCTGTCCAAATATTTTTGATATTCCATTTCAAAAATACGGTTTCGTAGCACGCGCATAGCTTTTTCCAAATTTTTGATTTGTGACTTTTCATCTTGAATTGCCACGACAATTCCGGTAGGGATATGTGTAAGTCGCACGGCAGAGTACGTAGTATTCACGGATTGTCCACCCGGACCGGAGGAGCAGTAGGTATCTTTTCGAATGTCGCTTGGTTTCAACTCTACGTCAAATTCGTTCGCTTCGGGCAATACAACTACGGAAGCGGCGGAGGTATGTACTCGTCCTTGTGCTTCGGTTTGCGGCACTCGTTGCACCCGATGAACGCCGGATTCATATTTCATCAAGCCATAAATTCCGTCACCGGTTATATTGAAAATTATCTCTTTAAAGCCTCCGACCGTACCTTCGGTCATGGATAGGACATCAATTTTCCAACCTTTTTTATCACAATAGTGCTGATACATACGAAACAGGTCGCCGGCGAAGATGCTTGCCTCGTCGCCGCCCGTGCCGGCTCTGATTTCTACTTGAGCATTCTTGCTATCTTGTGGGTCGGAAGGGAGGAGCAACAGACGAATATTCTCTTCTAAATGTTCCTTTCTATTTTCCAAATCGTCCAGCTCTAATTTTGCCATTTCCCTAAACTCATCATCTTTTTCCGTAGCAAGAATCTCTTTCGCATGGTCGATATTATCCAGCACATTCCGATACTCTTTATAGGCATCAACAACAGGTTGTAAATCTTTATAATCTTTATTAAGTTTAATATACCGTTTCATGTCAGCCATAATATCGGGTTGTGAAATTTCTTCACCAATCCCGAGCCATCGCTGGTATATTGTCTCCAATTTTTCCAATAAATCGTTCATAAAATCTCCGCTTTTTGAGATTGCAAAAATACAATAAATTCCTAATTAAATCGTAGCTCCGTCCCGTTAGGTGTTCTTTTTTCGCTCTCTTTACTTTCCGAGTTAAAGGGGGATTTCGTTATGTGATTATCTTAATTCCCCTTATTCAACACGTCATGAAAACGTTGAGGGAGGTAAACATTTTCAATATTTTCTTCCAATGCGGCTTTAAATAGGGGGGCAATTTCTTGAACGGTAAAACCTGCAATGCCGCAACCTATTTCCGTTACCAAAAACTTCAGTTCAGGGTGTGCTTTTGCAAAGAGCAAAAACTCGTTAACATAGGGTTTAATCGTTTCAACACCACCGTGCATAGTCGGAATGGCGTAGGTTTGTCCTTGTAGTCCGACACCTTGTCCCCAAATCGCTCCCCACTTCTTAGCCACGGCTGCGGCGCCGCCCCCGTGCCTTCCCTCTAAATTACTTCCGAAAACAAAAATTTCGTTAGCTTCTAATTTATCAATCCACTTAGGAGATGTTCTTTTTCTACTCATCATACTATTTATTTTCGTCATTTTCTTCTTCCTCTTCGTCATCGTCCAGTAGAGTGGAATCTGACAGAGAAAGTATGTTTTGGGCTTCACTCTCACTCAAAGACTCCACATTTCTCAATTTTCGTTGAATTGCTCTGGTTCTTGTGCCGACTACATCTTCCAGTTGATTTAACCCTGTCTGTATATTCTTTTGAGCTTTATTGATAAGTCCGCCAAAGTTTTCAAACTCTTTTTTCACTGCTCCCAAGACTTGCCACACTTCACTACTTCTTTTTTGGATTGCCAACGTTTTGAAGCCCATTTGCAAGCTATTCAAAATAGCTGCCAAGGTAGTCGGTCCGGTTACAATCACCTTATATTTTCGTTGCAATTCATCTAATAATGCCGCCCTGCGAACCACTTCGGCATAGATGCCTTCAAATGGCAAAAACATAATTCCAAAATCCGTTGTATTAGGCGGGTCAAGATATTTCTCTTTGATATCTTTAGCCATATTTTTAATAGTATCTTCCAGATTTTTCTGTGCAACTTGAATTTGAGCGGGGTCGCCCTCTTCATAAGCGTCTTGAAGCTGTTCATATCTATCTTTAGGAAACTTCGCATCAATCGGCAGCCACACATTCGAAGCGGAATCATCTCTACCCGGAAGTTTAATAGCAAATTCCACGATATTATCGCTATTTGTTTTGGTTTTTACATTGGCTTCATATTGGTCGGGAGCAAGAATTTGCTCCAATAGCATAGCCAGTTGAATCTCGCCAATCCCGCCACGCATCTTTACATTACTCAAAACACGCTTCAAACTTCCCACATCGGTTGCCAGATTTCTCATCTCTCCCAGACCCTCTTGAACCGCTTGCAGTTGTTTACCAACCGTCTCAAACGATTTGCTTAATCTCTCATTCAGTGTTTGTTGCAGTTTTTCATCAACCGTTTTTCTCATTTCGTTCAGCTGCTTAGTATTATCCTCGCGAATACTCTTCAATTCCGTTTCAACCGATTGTTTCAACTCTTTAGTACGTTCCGTGGTCTGTTTATTAATTTCAAGTTGTTGTTTTGCAAAATCCCCAAAATTCTGTCTCAGCAACTCCTTTAATTCTTTAGTATTTTCCGCAAACTGCTCCCCAAACAGTTTCAAACTCTTCGACAGTTCCTCACGATTCTTCTGAGTAATATCATGAGTTTCCGTTCTATTTCTTTGAAATTCATCTTTAACAAGTTTGTCAATCCTCTCAAGAGTAGCCTCAAACTTAATCATCGACTCTTCCAAATTCTTAATCTGCGGACTCATCTCCTCCTTTCCCTTTTTAGAAAAAGTGATGAGTATGTTAACGATAACTAACAGAACAATAAAGCCACATAAAATAAGAATCCATGTCATATTTATTCAAAAATTTAATATAAGTCAATCTGCAAAGGTACGGATAAAAAACAGAAACATCAAGATATTTTTATAGATTTTCAACGGGTGTTTTTAGACTTTTTTAATTTTAATTAGGGCGTGCCCCCTCGCTGCGCTCGGGGTCGGCGCCCTAAGAAAAAATAAGTAATATATTGTTTAATAAATTAATTTTTAACAAGCGTTTCTTACTATGTAAAAATTATTTACATTTGCAAGTTGTAATACCGCGGTAATTAGAAATTAAAATCAAAACTTATGAAAAAAATTTTATTTATTATTTCCTGCCTTGCGGCTATTTGGGGGTTAAGTGCTCAATCTATTAGTTGGGACAATACCACCGTCAAGTTAAAAAAATATCTTTTTTCACCACAGTGGGCGGCTAATGCCAAATACATCGGTTCTATTGATGGAACGGCGTATTATGCAGAAAACTTAAATCGCCTCCAAGTGTTTGACTTATTTGGTGACACTCGATTTATCTTTTTTGCAACTGATGGGACTAGATTGGTTAGAGAATCGGATGTAACCGATAGCAAATATGAGGAGATAGATTTGGGTGTCGTAGGTGATAGGATTTTTGTTTCATACTCAACTACTGTTAAAAAAGAGGGGAGAAAAGATATTAAGTTAGATTTGTACAATCCGTTCACTTTTGAGAAGGAGGAAACAGAGGAGTTATTTTCCTATTATCCATTAGGGAAAGATTCTTATTTCAGTTTTACTAAGTCGGAAAATAGTGAATTTTCAGCTTTTATTATGGTTGGTAAAAATCCGAATACCGGTTACGGAACCATTATTCTTAAATGTTTTAACAAGGATTTTAATGAGGTGTGGACTCACTATCATGATTATAATGGATCAGGCTATCCTGAGATAGGAGATATTTTTTTGTCTAATACCGGGGAGTTGGTGTTTCATCTTATAGTGTATGAGAACGAGAAAAAGAAAAAAATAGTCTCCTTTGATGTTATCGAATTTGATGCTTCAGATAGTAAATTGCTAAGTTTTCAATTGCATTCTGCAGAAATGGAATTGGTGGATTGTAAAGTAGGAGCATACGGAGGAGCACATCAATATCTATGTGTGTGTAGCCAAAGTGAGAAAGTATTCGGCTTTAAAGTGGATTTCAATAATGGAAGTATTGACCCTGTTTTTACAAAAGAGCCTTATGAAGGGATTTGGAAAATAGAGCAAATTGTTGATTTAGGTAACGGAAAATACACTGTTGCCCTGCAAAATAGGGGTGTGGTAGAAATCGTAGTTTATAGGTCCGGAGGGGCAGGAAGCGATAGAACTTATCTTTATTGGTATAGAAGTTTACAGTTCATAGGTTTAGACAGCGGAAACGATAAAGTAGTATACGACCAAACTATAGGTAGAAAATATAACATTTTCAATAAACGCTATCTTAATGAGCCATTTACTACTGCTTCCCCTTATTACTTTGCAAAAAATGGGAAATTGTATGTAGTTTACAATACTGACCCGACAACAAATGAGAAAGAAAGTAGCAAATATGAAACGCCGTCAGATAGAATAAAGGTGGGGGCTTCAAAGCGAACGAGAAATGCGCTGACTAAGATGATTATTTTCGAGGGTGATGGTAGCTACAAAGTGAAAACATTAGTTGATGAAAAGCAAACCAAACTTTTCTTTTTAACCAGATTCTGTAACTTTAATGACCAAGGTGAACTCATTGTTTCTATGGGGAAAAAGAAGAAAATGTTTTTTGGTAAATTGAAGTTTTAAAAGCTTCAATTTCACGTTTGTTCGGAGATTTATTCTTAAAAAGGCTTTATTGAGTGTTTTCGTAGTTTTTCTACACTAAGTTGGCGAATCCCATAAAAGCCATAGCCAAAATGCCGGAAATGATCAGGGCGATAGGGACTCCGTCTAATTTTTTCGGGACTTTCACTAAACTCAATTGCTCTCTTAATCCTGCAAAAATGACAATGGCTACGGTATAACCGATTGCCGTAAAGATGGCATATAAAGTGCTGTCAAGAAGCGAAAAATCAGGTTTTTGAGTTACTAATATGGCGATACCGAGAATAGCACAATTGGTGCTGATTAAGGGAAGGAAAATGCCGAGAGCTTGGTATAAAGGGGGACTTATCTTTTTTAAAATAATCTCGACCATTTGCACAAGGGTGGCGATAACTAAGATGAAGACAATAGTTTGTAAAAATGTAAGGTTGAAAGGAACTAAAAGATACTTTTGTAGCAATGAGGTAACCAGTGTAGATAACGCCATAACAAAAATTACTGCCATTCCCATGCCGAGAGAGGTGCTTACTTTGTTAGATACTCCAAGAAAAGAGCAAATTCCAAGAAATTGTGCAAGTATGATGTTGTTTACTAAAACACAAGAAAGAATCATTATAATATATTCCATAGCAGATAGTTCTTAAATGTTATTATTCGGTTTTTACGTTTTCGGTTTCTTTACTCTTTTTTTTCGGCAGTAGATTCATAAGGGCAATCGTAAAACCGTAGACGAGGAATGCTCCAGGAGCCAATACAAAAATTAGAATGCCGTCACCTTCGATAAATTTATGTCCTAAAATAGCTCCGTTACCAAGCAGTTCGCGGAAAAATCCCATGACAAAAAGAGCTAACGTAAAGCCTAATCCCATGCCGAGTCCGTCTAAAATGGAATCGAAAACGGTGTTTTTACTTGCAAAGGCTTCGGCACGTCCCAGAACGATGCAGTTAACTACAATTAGCGGTATGAAAATACCTAAACTTTCTGCTAAGGCGGGTACGAATCCTTGAATGAGCAGGTCTACTATTGAGACGAAAGTGGCAATGATGACGATGAATGCGGGAATCCGAACTTTATCAGGAATGAAATTTCGAAGAAGAGAAATGATAGCATTGGACATAACCAGAACAAAAGTTGTGGCTAAGCCCATGCCCAGTCCATTCATAGCAGAGGTTGTAACCGCTAATGCGGGACAAGTTCCCAGTATGAGAACTAAGGCGGGGTTTTCTTTAATAAAACCGTTAGTAAAAATTTTTAATTTATTCATGTTGTAATTCTTTAGCTTTTAAAAATGTCAAATAAGCACGTTCTACGGCATCGCAGAAGGCTCTTGAAGAGATCGTGGCAGCGGTAATGGCGTCTATGTCGCCGTTATCGCTTTTTACTTTTAGTTTAAAGGCAGCAGGATCTTTATCCTTAAATTGTAATGGGAAATCGCTATTTTTTTTATCAATTTTATCACCTAATCCGGGGGTTTCCGCCATTTCGAGAACTTCGGTTTCTAAAATTTTCCCGTTTGCGTCAAAGCCGACCATTAATGTGAACCTACCTGAAAAGGCGATATCGGTGTATGTTTCGACTGCGGCACCAAATAATTTGCCATTGCTATATGCGAAATGTACTGTTAATGAATCTGCTCCGTTTTCAGGCATGATGCGGATAGAGTTAATCTCTCCTTTAAAATTGGGGAGTACTTTTTTTATTGCATTTTCAATTTTGGCGTTTTTAGTTTTATTTATGGGATCTTTTGTAACGTTATACACGTAGCCGAGTGTTGCTGCTGCTACAATGCAAATTACGAGAAGTGATATTGAAAGTCGGATTAATGTTTCTTTCTTTGCCATACTCATTCTATTTTTAAATATTGTGATTAAATTTTATTTTAAACGTTGTTTGCATACACTATTTTTGTTTAGCGACTCCGAACACTTTAGGTTTAAAGCCTTTATTAATAAGAGGAACGAGTGAGTTCATAATAAGAATAGCGAAGGAGACGCCTTCCGGATAGGCTCCGAAAAGACGAATGACCATTGTAATGATGCCGCAACCTAAGCCGAAGACAATCATGCCCCGCGGAGAAATTGGAGAAGTTACCATGTCCGTTGCCATGAAACAAGCTCCTAACATAACACCACCTGTTAATAGATGAAAGAAAGGGTTTGCGTACATTGTCGGGTCCACCCAATGAAAGATTCCGGCAAACAGGAAAACCGATAATAAAAAAGAAACCGGAATATGCCAGGTGATAACTTTTCTAATTAAAAGGAAAATTGCTCCGATAGCAATAGCAATCGCTGAAACTTCGCCAAAACTTCCGCCCATCTGTCCAAAAAGCATATTAATATAATCGGGCATTTGTGTAGAATGCATAATGCTATCAACGGGTTGTCCGTTTTTAACGCCCTCTTTTAGGATTCCCAACGGCGTGGGACCGGTAATTATGTCGGCGCCGAGGTGAAAAATAGGTTTGGCAATAGGGTAGGTGGTCATTTGCACGGGAAAGGAGATGAGTAAGAAAACACGAGCGGCTAGCGCAGGATTAAAAAGATTTTTGCCTAAGCCGCCGAAAGCCATTTTCCCAATGCCAATAGCAAAGGCTGCTCCAATTACCACCATCCATAAGGGGAGGTTGGCAGGGAGGTTGAAAGCCAGCAATAGTCCTGTAATTATAGCCGAACCGTCCCAAATAGTAATTTCACCCTTTAATAAATATTTTTGTATCAAATATTCTATTACGACACAAGAAGCAACAGCTACAAAAGTTAAAATGATAACAGGAATTCCAAAATAAAAAATAGAAACCAAAAAGGCCGGTATTAAGGCAATAATCACTGACCACATGATTTTTTTCACAGACTCGCCGCTATGAATATGAGGAGACCCGGATACTTGTAATAATCGTTCGTTCATAATATTAATAATAGTTTTATCAATGTTCTGTTACTATTTATTACGGGTTCTAATCATATATCCCGTTTTATTTTTTCCAACTCTAATCATGTCAAGCAGAGGACGAAAAGCGGGACAACCATATTGACAAGAACCACATTCAATACAGTTCATGATGCCATGTTTTTCACACTCTTCGTAGTCGGCACGCGTAGCTAAAGCATACAAAAGATAGGGTTCTAAGCCCATGGGACATGCGGTAACACATTTCCCGCAGCGAATACATTCTTCAACAACTCCGCGTTTACTTTCACTTTCATCAATAAATAGAAGGCTTGACATTCCTTTTACAAAATAGCTGTTGATGTTAGCTATTGCTTTTCCCATCATCGGACCGCCACTAACAATTTTTCCTGTATTTTCGGGAATGCCGACTGTGGACAATACTTCCGAAATAGACGTTCCTAAACGAATTTTATAGTTTTTAAGAGTTTTAGCTCTTTTTCCGGAAATGGTGGTATAGGTCTCTATTAAGGGTTTATTTTTTTGAACAGCCTCATAAATAGCGTAGGTAGTAGTTATGTTATTAACAATACAGCCCACTTCTATTGGGAGTTTTCCGTTTGGAACTTCACGTCCCGTCAGTGACTTAATTAGTTGTTTTTCTGCACCTTGGGGGTATTTTGTCTTGAGTTTAAAAACTTTAATATTAGGATATTGCGAGGCAAGTCGTTGTAAATGTTCAAAAGCATCAGGTTTATTTGCTTCAATGCCAATACGAGCTTCGGGAGCACCTGATGCAATGAGGAGTGCTTGAACTCCTATTAAGCACTCTTCTCCATTTTCTAACATTATGCGGTGGTCGGTAGTGATGTAGGGTTCACATTCGGCGCCATTGACAATAATATAGTCTACTTTTTTCTCAGGGGGAACCATATATTTGACATGAGTAGGGAAACAAGCGCCGCCCAGTCCAACGACGCCGCATGCCTTAATTCGTTCAATAATTTCAGGCTTGGTTAAAGTAATTTCTTTTCTTATTTCCGAAGTTGTGTCGATAGTTTCCTCCCAAATATCGTCTTCGACATCAATAGTTATAGCCAATTTTCTATAGCCGGTCATATCGGGTACGGGTTCAACTTTAACAACCGTACCTGAAACGGGTGAGTGGAGGTTTGCGCAGACTAAGGTTTGGGCGGTAGCAACGAGCTGTCCTACTTTCACTTTATCACCTGCTTGTACAATAGGTGTAGAGGGAGCTCCTAAATGTTGTGTAACAAAAAGAGTAACTTGCTTAGGGATAGGAAAAACTTCTATAGCTTCTTCTTTTGCTAATTTATTCTCTTCAGGGTGGATGCCTCCAATTTTAAAAGTTTTCATATTCTATATCTATGATTTCATTCTTCGCTTGTGGTTGATACTTCTATTTTTTCTTTTTTCGGTGCCGGGAAATTAACAGCAGTGATGGCTTGTGTCGGGCATTCGGAGACGCACTTTTTACATAGTTTACATTTTGTGTAATCAATATATGCCAAATTGTTCGTGAGCGTGATAGCTTCAAATTGACATGCTTTAGCACATTTCCCGCAGCCGATACAGGCCACATTGCAATTTTTCTTAGCCCAGGCACCTTTTTCTTGGTTTCTGCAAGTAACGTAAACACGTTTGCCGTTTTTACCGCGATTTCGCAGTTCTATAATATTTCGAGGGCAAGTAGTAACGCAGATGCCGCAGGCAACACAAGCCTCTTCAACAATAACAGGCAATTTAGTCAACTTATCAATATATATAGCATTAAATTTACATGCTGCCGCACAGTCGCCGCACCCTAAGCACCCGTAGGCACAGGCGCTTTCACCGGCAAAGAGCGAGTGGGCAAAGGCGCAACTTAACGTAGAGTCGTAGAAAGATTTTGCAGGAGCATTTTCGCAAGAGCCGTTACAGCGAATGACAGCAATTTTTGGTTCGGCACTCGCAGCCGAGATGCCTAAAATATCGGCGATTTTTTGAGCGGTTTTCTCGCCGCCCACGGGACAAAATATCCCTTCAATGGAGCCGGCTTTGACGATAGCTTCGGCTAATGTACGACAGCCGGGATAGCCGCAACCGCCACAATTAGCACCCGGCAATACCGCCGCAATTTCGTCAATACGAGGGTCTTCAATTACTTTAAAGACCTTAGATACAAAGTATAAAATAATAGCAGCCGTCAATCCTACAATTCCTAAAAGAATAGCGGCATCAATAATTACGTTTCCAGTCACGACTTTTTATTTGAATAATTTAAACTGCAAAGTTAAAAAAAATAGATATAAATAATTGCTGCCGTTGATAAAAATTAAAAACTAAAACGGTTGTTATTAAAAACAGTGTGTAACTCCCTAATGTTTAATGATTTAATTTTTCCGCTTTGGTTGCGTGAAGCCGTAGCCGGATAGCCCGCAAAGGAATGAGCTTTGAAGAGCAAGGAGAAAAAGAGCGACTTTAGAAGCTCCTTTTTCGACTATGCTATTCATAGCTCATTCCTGCGGACTTGGAGGCGGAGGCTGACCCTGAGCGCAGCGAAGGGGCACGCCCAAAAGAAAAATATGGTTATTATTTTCTTCTTCTAAATGCAATATAAGAATAAAGAGAAAATTATAACTGACTGAAAATTAAATAAATAAATTAATATTTGCGTCATCAGCACGGTTTATGTAAGTTGCTACGCCGCCGATGGTTGCCTCGTCTATCAGTTCCTCTTTCTTTACGCCCATTACGTCCATTGACATTTGGCAAGCGATAAACTCGACTCCGTTCTCCAACGCTTGTGCACGTAAGGATTCCAGCGAAGGAATGCCTTTTTTCTTCATAATCATTCGCATTATTCGTCCCATTCCAAACATGCTGAGTTTTGATAAATTGAGTTTAAAGGAGTTTGCCGGAAGCATCATGCCAAACATTTTTCCGAAAAAATCTTTTTTCACTTTAGGTTTTTTAACTTTTTTCAGCACATTTAATCCCCAGAAAGTGAAGAAAATTGTAACTTTTCCTCCTGTTGCGGCGGCGCCGTTTGCTAAAACAAAGGTGGCTAACGCTTTATCGAGGTCATCGCTAAACATAATAAATGTTTTGGCTTTATTCGTTGCATCGTGCGAAGTTTTAGATATTTCGCCATCTCCCTTTTGAACAATGATATAAAATTTATTTTGTTCCTCACGTGAGGAGATAAAGCGATTGCCTGTGGAGTTGCACCATGCTTCGGCGTCACGAGTGAAACCGGGGTCGGTAGCTACAATCTCTACTTGTTCTCCCAATTTCATGGAGTCAACAGCTTGTTTTAGTTTTAAAATAGGACCGGGACATTGAATGCCACAAGCGTCAACTTTGATAAGATTTGCTGAAATGAAGGTAACATCTTTTTCATTTTCATATTTAATTTGATGAATTGGGTCGCACTCCTCTTCACAAAGTCTGATAGGTGCGGTGGCGTTGCTATATGTACGATAACCGCCTGAGAGGTTGTAAACATTCTCAAACCCGAGCTGCGTAAGAATACGTGAAGCTAAATAACCTCTTATTCCGATAGTACAATAAATTATAATAGGCTTATCCTTTGGGATTTCACGATGACGTTCACGCAAATTATCTATAGGAATGTTGAGAGAATGAGGGATAGAGCCAATCTGGTTTTCCATTTCTGTTCTTACGTCAAGAATAGTATATTCGGACGGTTTCGCGTTACGAACTTGTCGCCAATAAATAGGTTTAAATTTTTCGTTTAGGATATTTTCCGCAACATAACCGGCAATAGCAACAGGGTCTTTAGCGGAAGAGTAGGGTGGGGCGTAAGCATGTTCCAACTTGATAAGGTCGGCAATCGTTCCGCCGTTCTTAATGATTAAAGCAAATTGATCTATTCGTTTGTCTACGCCTTCGTAGCCCACGATTTGAGCACCGTACAATTTCCCTGTTTTCGGAGCAAAAGTAATCTTAATGGAAAGCATCGTTGCGTCAGGATAATAACCCGCGTGCGCATAGGAGTGAGTAGTAGAAGACAAATATTCAATTCCCATTTTTTTCAATGCTTTAGCAGCCAGTCCCGTTGCCGCTACGGTGATGTCAAATATTTTGGCTATTGATGTTCCGATAGCACCTTCATATTTGATATTATTACCAAAAACTAAATTGTCGGCAACGATACGTCCTTGTCTATTGGCGGGACCTGCCAAGTAGTTGAGCCAACTTTTCCCCGTAAACGGGTGCGGAAATTCTATAGCATCGCCGACCGCGTAAATATTTTCATCCGAAGTTTGTAAATATTCATTAACCCAAATTCCACCCATTTCACCAATCTTGAGCCCTGCTTTCTTGGCTAAAGTCGTTTCGGGTTTAACGCCGATTGAGAGAATGACAATGTCTACGGTCATTGACTTTCCACTTTTGAAATTTACTTCGATTCCCGTCTCTTTTTTAACAAATCCTTCAACTGTTTCTTCTAAATAGAGATTAACTTTTTTTTGCATTAAGTGTTGATGCACAAAAGAAGCCATTGAAAAGTCAATGGGATTCATAACTTGCGGGGTCATTTCCACAATGGAGACTATAGTGCCGAGATGGTGCAAATTTTCAGCCATTTCAAGACCGATAAAGCCGGCTCCGATAACGGCTGCCCGTTTCACGTTGTGTTCAATAGTATATTGTTTGATTCTGTCAGCGTCTTCAACGTTACGAAGTGTGAAAATACCGGGAGTTTCAATTCCGGTTAATGGTGGAATGAATGGGTAGGCTCCCGGTGAAAGTATTAATTTGTCATAACTTTCGACGTAGTCGGTTCCGTCGTTCCGTCTAATGATTATCTCTTTTTTATCTTTAATAATCTCAATAACTTCACTTTCCGTGCGAACATCAACATTAAATCGTTGAGAAAAAGAGGTTGGATTTTGGACAAAAAGTTTATTTCTATCTTTAATCACCTCTCCAATATAATACGGTAAACCACAATTGGCATACGATATATATTTCCCGCGTTCTAAAAGAATAATTTCTGCCGATTCATCGTTTCTGCGAAGTCGAGTAGCAGTAGTAGCTCCTCCTGCGACGCCTCCTATAATTACAAATTTCATAGTGGTTGGGTGTTTATGAATAATTAAAAGACTTTATTTTAATAAAGAAGTCGCCAAAGTAACAAAAATTAGATTAAATTGTTTGAATAAAATGTTTTTGAAGAGCTATTTTTTTGCTGTTTGTAAAAAATAATTAGTAAAATGCAGAGTGATAAGAAGTTAATTTTTGTAAGCCGATTATCGGTGCAACTTTATATTTTTTTTAAAAAACACCAAACTAATGTATTAATTTTATAATTTTGCATAGTTGAAATTATTTTAGAAAACCCTTTTAATAAATGGAAGAGAATATTACACCGGCTCAAAAAAATGATAAAAATACCAAATGGTTCTTTTTTGTGCTTGGTATTTTGATTGGATTAGTGTTCGGTTTTTCTTTTTATTTTATTGATAAGTATGTTTTTGATGAGAAAATTAAGTTTTCATCAACAATAGAGAAAATTTACAAACCATTACAACCTAAAAATGAAGATGTTAAGGTTATAAAGAGTGTCAGTAGAGATTCAAATGAAATTCGAGAAAATAATATAGAAAATTTTGAAGATGAAGATTTCGTTGAGGCTCATGAGCCTTTAAATGATGCATTAATAGATACCAATTTTCTCGAAAGTGAATTTTCATTATCTAAACAAGAGGAGTCAACTAATCTTGATGATATTGAAATGGTTTCCGATGTTTTGTTAACTCAAAAAAATATTCCGGTTCAATATCTTACCGAGACTAATGATAGTATTAAACTGGTGAAAGGAGAGTATTTTAAAGTTGAGCTTTGGAGTTCGGCGATAAAAAATAGATACACTTATTATTTAAAAGATAAAGTGTTAAAAATTAAGGGTATGGATATTTCTTTATTGCGAATCTTTTTTTATGATGAGGAGTATTATTTGCAATATAACGAAACTTTTTATAAATTAACGCCAAATACAAAATTTGAAAAATTGGTAGAAGAATCATTAGTTGTTGATTAAGAATGGAGAATAAAATAGTTTTTTATAAATTTCACGGCGCAGGGAATGATTTTATTTTAATTGACAATCGCAATCAAGAGTTTATAAATCTTGAGCAGATTAAATTCCTTTGTGTGCGAAATTTTGGCGTTGGCGCTGACGGGTTAATATTATTGGAAAATCCGAAAGATGAAGCAAATGATTTTGCAATTCGCTATTTTAATGCTGATGGACGTGAAGCCTCTTTGTGCGGTAATGGAAGTCGCTGTGCTGTTGCCTTTGCAGAAAAATTATCCGTAATCACGAAGAGTACGTCTCAGTTTGAGGCTGTTGACGGAGTTCATCATGCTGTTATATCTTGTACCGAAAAAGGTCATTTTTGGCAGGTTTCTCTTTCCATGAATGCGATTAATAAAATAAGGAAATTTAGAAGAGGTTATTTTCTTGATACAGGGTCCCCGCATTATGTGAGACGAGTCTCTAATGTCAAAAAATATAATGTTGAGAAAAAAGGGAAGAAATGGCGATATAATTCTTACTTTCCCAACGGAACGAATGTGGATTTTTACGAATCTAATGTACAAGGATTATTCGTTCGGACTTACGAACGTGGTGTTGAAGGAGAAACTCATTCCTGCGGAACGGGAGTTACTGCGACAGCATTAGTGTGGGCAAAAACTCAAAATCTTCCAGACGGAGCTCATTCTGTTAAACTATTTACAAACGGAGGAGATTTTCAAGTCAAATTTGAAAAAAATGGAAAAGAGTTTAAACAAATACAATTGTTAGGTCCTGTGAAATTTGTTTTTAAAGGGGAAATAGTTATTTGATTTTTTTCCTTTCCTCTTCTATAATCGGTATTAAAATTTCTAAATGATTACTACAATCGCATTTTAAAGATTTGATTGTTGAAAATAGGTTGAGCGACTGTTCGTAATTTTGCTTTAATAAATGGTAAATGGCTTGTTTGTACAGTGAGTCACAAGAGAGCTCGGAACCAACCATTTCAGAGGTGTCTGTTTCAGAAGGGAGCATTTCAGGAGTAACTATATGAGTAGAATCTTCCGCAGCGGAGATTCTTTTAAATAAACTTTCTAATTCTTCCGTACAAGCAATTTCATTTTTGTTTTCTTCTACATATTGTTGAGCATATAGAGCAAAATTGTGGGCGATTTCAGGATAACCTCTCTCTAAGGCAACATCGGCAATTTTAATGTAGGATTCGTAAACCCCGAATTTTGATTGAACAATTCCTTTATAATAATCGTCATTGCAATAATCGGTAGGCATATTTTTACAAAAAGTTTCTAAGGTTTTAAAAAGCTCTAATGCTTCTGCTTCGCGTTGCTGCCGTAACAACGAGTTGGCGATGAAAAATAGCGTATCATAAAATTGCAGATTGAAATCGGAAAGCTGCATCTCATGCTTCCTTTGTAACGGAACTTCATTAAATATCCACCTTATTGTTTGAATACACTCTTCAAAATGGTGCTTTTCAAATTCTAAATTGAGTTTTAAAATGTTAGCGTCAGGATTTCGGCGATTGTATTGTAATGCCCGATTTACAAAGTAGAGTGCCTCCTCAGGATTCTCCTTTTGTAACTCAATGAGAGCCTTGTCATAAAAAAGCGTATCAACTCTTCTTTTTAAAATGATGAGAGAATCTTTTAATATTTGAGTGCGAAAAGATAAATTGTCGTACTGTGTGATTAATTCATAATAAGAAGGCTCTTTGCATTGATTTAAAAATGGAACAATGGAATCATAATAATTCTTAATAGCCGCTTCAATATCAAGTAATAAAAAATAGTGTAGCGGAATATATTCAGGATCTTTTGTATTTATTTTCTCTATTTTTTTTTCAAAAAGAGAGAGCTTTTTAGAAACGTGCTCGCAATCAGGACGATTTTGGGCACTTCCCGTCAAAATAATCACAAATAGAAAAATAAATAAAGAAGTTGTCCGAAACATGGATTAATTTTCTAATAGCAACTCATTAATAGCCTTTTCGAGTTCTGTTTGCTCCGGAGCACCAACTATTTTAGCAGGCATGCTATTGGGTTTAAAGAAAATAAGCGTAGGAATACTTTGAATAGCAAAAGCCCGTGATGTCCGAACCGCTTTGTCTACATTTAATTTATAGACAATAATTTGTCCGCGATATTTTTTTGCAACCTCTTCCAATATTGGCGTTAATGCATGACAAGGACGACACCAATCAGCATAAAAATCAACAATACAAGGTAAATCTCCTTTGTATTGAAACCCTTTCAGATTGCTAATATCGGTTATTTTAGATATAAAATCTTCTTCAGTAAGAAATTGTATCGTGTCAATAGTATCTTTACTTATTATACTTAACTCTTCCCCTGAAGAAGTGGTAAGTTCTTTAGAAGGCACCTCTTGTTCTGAATTTTTGTCGTGAATAGCTTCTTTTTCATTCTTATTTGAACAGAACGATAATGATAAAAGAAAAACAAGTAGACAATAAATAGAAAGTTTTGAATGTCGTTTCATTTTCTGAAAATTTGAAGATACAAAAATAGACAAAATAATTGAGAAAATTGTTCATTGTTTTTTCTTTGATTAAAAGAAAACAGATACTATATTTACTATTTTTGTATTTTAATTTTGTGATGAATTAATTGTTTTTAAAATTATGAGAGGCAGAAATCTTCTATACGTAATTTTTATTCTTGTAATTTTAGGGACTTTTTCTTGTATGAATAAATCAACCCGTTTGCGAGAGAAATATCCCAAAGTTTGGGCACACCGCGTTAACGATTTAGATGAGGT